>NZ_JAAGPB010000002.1:0-96052 GCF_017104585.1 Burkholderia sp. Ac-20392 | reverse complement strand
CGCCTCCCGGCAGGCCTGCTCGAGCACGAAGCGGCCGAGCCGGTCGATCAGGCCGCCGCGCTCGGCCACCGGAATGAAGCGGCCCGGCGAAATCCAGCCGGCGCGCGGGTGATGCCAGCGCAGCAGCGCCTCGCGCGTCGTGATCTGGCGGGTGCGGACATCGACGATCGGCTGGTAGAACACGTACAGCCCCTGGTTCTCGTCCAGCGCGACGCGCAGCTTCGATTCGAGCGCGACCCGCTCCTGCGCGCTCGTTTCCATGTCCGGCGAGAACATCCGGTAGGTGCCCTTCCCGGCTTTCTTGGCCGCATAGAGCGCCATGTCCGCGCGTGACAGCAGCACGCCGCCGTCGTTGCCGTGATGCGGCGCCAGTACGCAGCCGATCGACGCACCGATGCGGAACTGTCGGTCGGGCGACGGCGCATAGGGGGCAACCAGCGTGTCGACGAGCCGCGCGGCCGCGCCCATCGCGCCGTCCGCGTCGGTGTCGCGCAGCAGCACCGCGAATTCGTCGCCGCCGATGCGCCCGAGCATCATCGCCGGCTCGGGGCACTGCCCGCGCAGGCGTTCCCCGACCTGGCGCAGCACCTCGTCGCCCGCCGAATGCCCGCACGCGTCGTTGATCAGCTTGAAACCGTCGAGGTCGATGAAGAGCAGCGCGAGCACCTTGTCGGAGCGGCGCAGGCTCGCGTCGAATTCGGCCAGGAAGGTTGCGCGGTTCGGCAGGCCCGTGAGCGAATCGTGATGCGCGAGCTGGTGGATCCGCGCCTCCGCCTCGGCCTGCTGCGTGACGATCGACCACGACAGCATCGGGCCGATGTAGCGCCCCTCGGCATCGCGCACGGCCGAGACCTGGATGTCGAGCACTTCCGGCCCGAGCCCGATGCGCGCGCGATGCGGCAGGTTCGCCGGATCGGCGAGCAGGCGGCGCTGGTGCTGCGGGTGCGGGTGGAAGAAGTCGATCGACGCACCGAGCGCGTCGTCCGCGCGAATCGGCAGCAGGTGCTCGATCGTGCGCAGCAGGTTGCGCGACGTCGCGTTCAGGTAGTTGATGCGGAACGTCTCCGGATCGGCGGTCATCACGGCCACCGGCATGTCGTCGATCATCCGCATCAGCCGCGTCTGCGCCTGCTCGCGCATCCGCGACTCGGCCTGCGCGTCGACGGTGCGCAGGAAGCCGTGGTAGTTGACCGAGATGACGGCGATCAGCGCCGCCGACACGAAGGCCATGTTGACCGCGGTGGCGACGAGCGTCGGCTGGCCGGTCGAGATGAAGAACACGATGAACGCGACGTTGACGATCACGGCCACGCTCAGCGCAGCCGTGCGCAGGTACATCAGGCTGAAGATGCAGCCGATCACCGTGATCGCCAGGTAGAACGCGACCTGGGCCTTTTGCCACGCGTCGCCGTACGGGAACAGCAGCAGCGCCCAGGTGGTGAACGTCACGGCGACCGGGACCACCAGCCAGTTGGTGACCGTGAGCGCGCGCATCACGGTGTCCGGCGTCGGCTCGCGCAGCCGGGTGCGGTGCCAGTGCAGCAGCCGCGCCAGCGCCGCGAGCGTCATCGCGGCCGGCATCGCGACCGACAGCCACCACGGTGTGCTGCGCAGGTGCGTGATGGCGAGGCTCCAGGTGCTCGAGATCAGGATCAGGTACGACACCGGGATCTGGCCGGCGAATACCCGGTATTGCGCTGCGAGCAGGTCCGGGTTCCGGGCCGGCGCCGCGTTGCTTGCCAGTCTTGTCATCCGTGCGTAGTGGGTTTTCATGTGAGCCTGCATGCTGCAACCCGGGTTCAGGTTGCCGTGTCGGGCGGACGTCGGTACCCGCGCGGGTCCGGGCCGAGGTCGGCCTCGACGGCCGATTCGGACGCGGGAACCGGCGTGCGGACGCGGTTGCCGCCGGTCAGCGCAATCTGCCCGCTGCCGACGATCTCGTTGAGGGGCGCAGGCCTGCCGAGCAGGAAGCCCTGCGCTTCGTCGCAGCCTTCGTCGGCCAGCAGCGCAAGCTGGTCGCGCGTCTCGATGCCCTCGGCCAGGATCGGAATCCCCAGGCTCTTGCCGAGCGCGAGCACGGCGCGGATG
The DNA here is from genome assembly GCF_017104585.1 of Burkholderia sp. Ac-20392. Taxonomy (NCBI): domain Bacteria; kingdom Pseudomonadati; phylum Pseudomonadota; class Betaproteobacteria; order Burkholderiales; family Burkholderiaceae; genus Burkholderia; species Burkholderia sp. Ac-20392. Next base: position 93,964 of record NZ_JAAGPB010000002.1, on the reverse strand, counting down.
ATCGCGCGATCCTGCGGTTTCGCTTCCGCGTCCGCGACGAACGACTGGTCGAGCTTGATGCGGTCGAACGGGAACGAACGCAGCGTGTCCAGCGACGAATAGCCGGTACCGAAATCGTCGAGCGCGATGCTCACGCCCAGCGCCTTGATCTGCCGCAGCGTGTCCAGCGCGCGCTCGCGGCCGGCGAAGATCGTCGATTCGGTCAGCTCCAGCTGCAGGCGCGACGCCGGCAGGCGGGTTTCTTCGAGCACGTCGGCCACGAGCGCCGTCAGGTCCGCATGCATGAACTGCACGGCCGATACGTTCACCGCGACCGCATAGGGCGGCTCCCACGTGGCCGCCCGCGCGCATGCCTCGCGCAGCACCCACGCGCCGATATCCAGGATCACGCCGTTTTCCTCGGCGAGCGGAATGAACTCGGCGGGCGGAATTGTGCCAAGCGTCGCATGCTGCCAGCGCAGCAGCGCCTCGTAGCCGCGGATCTCGCCGGTCGCGAGCGAAGTCTGCACCTGGTAGTGGACGCTCAGCTGGTTGTCGGCCACCGCGCGGCGCAGGTCGGCCGCGAGGCTGCGGCGCGCGCGGACGATCAGGTCCATCGCCGGCTCGTAGAAGCAGATCGATTGCGCGATGCTGCCCTTGGCGCGGTACATCGCGAGGTCCGCGTTGTTGATGAGGATGGCCTTGGTGGTGGCGTCGTCCGGGAAGATGGCGACGCCGAAGCTCGCGCCCGGCACGACCTCGTAGTCGTCCAGCCTGACCGGCTTGTAGAGCGCCGGCTCGAGTCGCTCGAGCAGGTTCATCAGGCGCGTGTCGTCGTCCATCCGGCAGAGCGCCGCGAATTCGTCGCCGCCGATGCGGGCGACGAATTCGCCTTCGCGCAGCAGGTTCGCCATGCGGCGCGCAAGGATGCGCAGCACCTCGTCGCCGGCGTGGTGGCCGCGCAGGTCGTTGATTTCCTTGAAGCGGTTCAGGTCGATGCCGATCAGCGCGAGCTTCCTGCCGTGCGCTTGCGCAAGCGCGATTTCGAGGTCCAGCCGCTCGTTGAAGCTGGCCCGGTTGGGCAGGCCGGTCAGCATGTCGCTCAGCGCCAGCCGGCGCAGGTGTTCGAGCGATTCGGCCCGCACGTTGCTGTCGATCACATAGCTCACGAGCCCGGTGCAGACGATCACGAGCGACGTGCCCGCGACCGCCAGCGCCAGCGGACGCAGCTCGTTCACATCGGTCCATGTACCGTCGAGCATCAGCGGCGTGATGCGCAGCGCGCACATCCCGGTGAAATGCAACGCGAGGATCGCGAGCGACAGCACGCCGGCCATCTGGTTGACGGCGTGCGGCGACGGCCGCATCGCGAGGTGCAGCGCGAGCGCGGCGAGGGTCATCGCGAGGAGCACCGACGCGATCAGGTAGCTCAGATCCCACGACACGATCCCTTCGACCCGCCACGCGAGCATGCCGGTGTAGTGCATCAGCACGATCGCCACGCCGACGATCGCGCCGCCGAGCGCGGGCGCGACCTTGACGACGCGACAGGTCGTCAGCGCGAAGCCGATCGTGCTGCCGCCGACCGCGATGAGCAGCGACACGAGCGTGAGCGGCAGGTTGAAGTGCACGGGCGCGCCGGCGTCGAAGCCGAGCATCGCGATGAAGTGCGTGCACCAGATCGCCACGCCGGCCGAAATGGCCGTCAGCACCTGCCAGCCGAGCCGCTGCGTGCCGGAGGTGTTCACCGTGCGCTGGAACAGGCGCGCGGTGACCCACGAGCCTCCTCCGCACAACAATGCGGCAAGCAACACCAGCCAGTGGTTGTGCCGATGAACGATGCACCCGAAAACTGTCACCAAAACCTTTCTTCCCCTATCCGTCGCATGGGCTGATGCCATTCCTGATCGACGCGGCGGGGGCGATGCCGCTTCGATCAGGCGCGCCTTCAAGATATCGGCATGTGATGAATAAACTGAACGCCGCGCGGCTGTGCGCAAACGATTGCCCGGCAGATATTTTTTCTGAAAAAAGTGCCGGAACGAGGCGGGATGAGGTCGCGGAGGTTCGGCCGGTGGTTTGCCGGTCTGACGCGGGGTGGAGGCAAAGCGTAATGCGGCGGGAATCCGCCGAGGTTCACCTTCAGGTTTGTTGAGGGGGGATCGTCGATTGCCGGGGAGCGCGACGCGGAGCGCGGCCGGGGCAGCCGTCTGCCGGAACGCGCGCACGTCCGCAGGCTGCGAGCCCACCGCCACGATGACCGTGTCGGGCTGCTCGGGCGGCGTGCCGCCCGCGTCGACGCATGCCCTCGTCCGTCGGGTATTCCGGATCGACGCTGCTGCGCCAGCCCGATGCGCGTTGCGTCACTCCACCAGTTTGTGGGCCTTTTTGATACCGGCTCCGGCTGCAAGGAATCCCCCGTCGACGGCCAGGCATTGGCCGGTGATATATCGGGACTTTTTCGAAGCAAGATACGCAACCGCGTCTCCGACTTCTTCCGGCTCGGCCATGCGATTGAAGGGGATGTCGTCGAGGTATTCGTCGAAATCCGCCTTCGAAAGCTGCTCGCGCAACATGTTGCTGTTGACCGGTCCGGGCGCGACGGCATTGCAGCGCACGCCCAGTGCGGCGTATTCCAGTGCCGTTTGTCGCGTCAGCTGAATGATGCCGGCCTTCGACGCGCCATAGGCAACCCGGCCGAATCCGGCTCGAATCCCGGCAATCGATGCGATGTTGACGATCGCGCCATGACCGCTGCGCACCAGGAGATCGGTTGCCAATTGCGTCAAAACCAGCGGCGCAGTCAGGTTGAGATCCAGAACCTGGTTCCAGTTCTCCAGGGAAATATCGCGGACCAGGGAAAGCCTGGCCATTCCGGCGTTGTTGACCAGCACCGACAGTTCAGTCAGCTTTGCGAAGTAGCGGCGGCAAGCATCGAAATCGGTGACGTCCAGTGCGTCCGCACGCATGCCGTCGGGCGGTGAAAAATTCGCCAGCGCCTCCTGCCGGTCGAGAATGATGACGCTCCAGCCGTCGTCGCGGAGGCTCCGGGAGATTGCGAGGCCAAGCGTGCCGGCTCCGCCGGTCACGATTGCGGTTCCATTCGTCATGGTTGTTCCTTTGATGGATGAAGCGGCCGGGTTGCGTTCGATCATCGGTTTCGAACCGAACCGTTACGCGATGGGACGCCGCCCGCTTCCGATATGGCATGGTCGGGACATCCCTCCCGGACGGGCATCGACTGAACGTTCATCGGGATGCCGCCACGTGCCCCGCCCGCATCGAAGAAGATCGGCCACTCGCGTGCCGGGCGTGACGAAAGGCGTCTCCTGCATTCTTGTCGTCGTTCGATGGATGGTCGGATGGAGGCGATGAAGGCGTCAATCCGACCCGATGCCGGTTACCGTACTTTGGAATCGGCCGGTCGACGCATGCGCCCGGAACGAGTCGCCAGGCGGGCTCGATGGAGAGTGGGAGCGACACACATGCCCGACCGCGTGCCGACTGTCGGAGAACGGCCCGGCGGCATGCTCCGGGTGCTTCCGCACGCACGGTGGGGTCGTACAATTGACAGCCAATCAGTATCCAAGATATTCTCGCCGGTATATTTTCTTGTCTCGCGCCGACTTCCTGGTTCGCCTCGAGAATGAATTTTCTGAATTTCCGGGAAACACGATGCTTCAGAAAGAAAACAAGCGGGGAGGCAGCTCCGCCAAGCCGGATGCACCCGAAATCAATGCAAAGGCGCAGATCAAGGAGTACAAGGAGACCCTGATCGTCGATGCCGCCGCCAAGCTGTTCTACGAGAAAGGGTTCCAGCGCACGACGATTGACGATATCGCGGCCTCCCTGGGCTTCACCAAACCCTTCGTCTACACGTACTTCACTTCCAAGCACAGCATCCTGGAGCGGTTGTTCGATCGCATCTACGATCAGGTCCTCCAGTCGGCGACCAGCTTCGACGAGTCGTCGCACGCCCACCCGGAGCAACGGCTGAGGCACTTCGTCCACGGATATATCCGCAAGAACCTCGAGCAACCGCAGTTCGCCGCGGTCTTGCTGGAAGAAGAAAAGAACCTCAGCGCCGAAAAGCTCGAATACATGCGCGTCAAGCAGCATGGGTTCGACGATCAGCTGGCTCAGTTGATCGCGGCATGCGCGGAGGCGGCGGGCAGCTACATCGCAGAGCCCAAGCTCGCCGCACTGTCCATCAGCGGGATGGTTCGCTGCCTGCATCGCTGGTATTCGCCGCAAGGGCGCATGACCATCGAGCAAGTGTGCGAGGAGTTGACGAATATCTCGATGCGCATCGCCGGCGTGCCTCCGGAACCGCTATCGAAGCGCAGTGCCAGAACCTCGGGTGCGAGCGTGCCGCGCAAACGCGCCAAGCCAGCCTGAGCGAAACCAGGAGCGAGCCCGTTCGATCGCGCAAGCGTTCCTGCGAAGACAACGCCGCTGCCGTCGGCCTCGTCGGGCTCCGCACGGCACCTCGTGAATGCAAGTGCGGATCTTGCGACGAAATGCGGTAAGGGGGCGCACGGTGTGTGTCGCCACCCTCACTCGGCACACACATATCAGGTGGCGTGCCCTTCGCCGGACAGGCTGAAAAGCCGCGGTTCATCCAGCGGCGACAGCTCCTCGATCGCACGTTTCCGAATGAGTCCGCGCTGGATTTTTCCCGACGCAGTCTGGGGCAATGCGTCCACGATGACCACGCGCCTTGGAATCTTGAAGCTGGCAATCTTCCCCTTGCACGCGGACAGGATGGCTTCCTCGGTAATCGCGGCGCCGTCACGAAGGACGACGTACGCGACCGGTACCTCCACAAGCCGTTCGTGGGGCACCCCGACAACGGCAACCTGAAGAATCTCGCCAACCAGCTCGCTCAGCGCCTGCTCCACGCCTTGCGGAGAGACATTCTCGCCGCCCACTTTCAGCATTTCCTTGTATCGCCCGGTGAAGCGAAGAAATCCGTCCGCTCGCATCACGCCCTGATCCCCGCTATGCAGCCAGCCGTCAGCGTCGATGGTATCGGCGGTGGCCCGAGGATCGCCCAGGTAGCCCTTCATGATCGAATAGCCGCGAAACCACATCTCCCCCGGCGTCCCGATCGGCACATCCTTGTCGGTCGCCGGATCGACCAAACGCACTTCGAGACCTGGCAACGGCCGTCCGGACGAATAGCAACGCACTTCCTCCGGCTCGTCGGGGGCACAGGTACACATCCAGCTCCAGGACTCCGACAGGCTGGTGCCTGTAACCGTCGGGCAAAACATGCGCTGAACCTGCACGGCCACCGCCGCCGAAGTGTCCATGCCGGACGGCAACGTTCCAAAGCGCAGGCTGCGGACGTTTCTCGGGCGTTCCGCCTGACGGCTCAGCAGGTCGGCGTAGTGCGTCTCGAAACCATGGATGATATTCACCGACTCGCGCTCGATCACATCCAATGCTGCATCCGCGTCGAACCGCTCCATGATGACCTGGCGACATCCGCCGAACACGCACTGGAGAATCACTTCGCTCAGCGAATAGAGATGGAACATCGGCAGGTAGTTGATCGCGGTCTCGCCGGGCATCACGCCCCACAGCCGGGCCCGATCGCGCACCCCTCGCACGCAGCTGTGATCGTGCATCACGCCCTTGGGGCGCCCGGTGGTACCCGACGTGAATACGATCAACGCCAGATCGCTCGCCGTGCATGCTGCCCTGCGATCCGCTAGCGCCTGCCGCTCAGCGGATGAATAGTCGCCCCCCTCGAGGGAGGGCCACGCCACCGATCCGGGCAGGCACCCGTCCCCGATCACCACGGTCCGCAAGTTGCCCTGCTCGAGATCCACCGCCAGGCTGCGGCGAACCAGGTCGGCAAAGTCGATTGGCCCCGCCCGCCCCGTCATGATCAGCAATTTGCACTCGCCCCGACGCACCACATCGACCAGATCGGCTTCGCGGTAGCGCAAATTCAAAGGCACTGCGACGGCGCGAATGCGCCACAGCGCAAAGATGGCGACGACGTATTCGGGACCGTTGCCAGCCAGCAGCCCCACCTTGTCGCCTGCCGTCACCCCCAGCCGCATCAACCCGCAAGCGACCTTGTCGATCCGACCGTCGAGCTCGACATAGTCCATGGAGCCGGTCGCCCAGACCATGGCCTCCTGATGCGGCCATCGTTCGGCAGCCCGTGCAGGCAACTCGCCGAGGAGCGGAAAATTTTCGTTCGTCATCGCCTTTTCGTGCCTTCCACAAATTGAATATCCGTCACTGGGCCCCGGGCTCAGTCAACCATGGTCAACCCGCCGTCGACACTCAGGATCTGGCCGGTAAGGTAGGCGGACTGGTCGGCGGCGAAGAGCATGACGCCATTTGCAATGTCCTGAGGTTGGCCGAGGCGCCGCAACGGGATCGCGCGATTGAAATGCTGGAGCATCCTTTCCGATTGCAACCGCAGCAACGGGGTATCGATGGCGCCAGGCGCAATGCAATTGACGGTAATGGCATGTTTCGCCATCTCCCTGGCAAGCGACTTGGTAAATGCGTTAACACCGCCCTTCGCTCCTGCATAGACGGTTTCTCCCGCATTGCCGATGCGCCCCGCACCGCTGGAGATATTGACCACCCGGCCATCTCGACCGGCTGCAACCAGGGGGCGCAAAAACTGCTGGCACACCAGTACGGCGCTGGTGTAATTGACTGAAATGATTTTCTCGATGAATGCCAGGGAGTTCTCGAGAAAAGGCTCCGTCGGCGTCCACCCGGCGTTGTTCACGATCAGATCGGCGAGCCCGAATCTGTCCTGCGTGAATGCCTGCAATCGCGCGACGTCGTCGGCCTTGCTGACGTCGGCGACAATGCATTCCGCCTGCCCCCCTTGCTCGCGAATGCGTTTCACCGTTTCTTCGGCGCCCAATTCATTCAGATCGGTCACCACCACCTTCGCACCGGCTGCCGCAAGCGTGGCGGCAATGGCCCGCCCGCAGCCGGAACCCGCACCGGTGACAACCGCGACGCGGTCCCGAATGGTCAACGAATAGTTCATCTCTTGTTTCCGATTTCAGCTCGAATACCGCTCTATTGATGATCCGGGACGCGCGCGATAGCTCGATCGCACCGGCGGAAGTCGTGCACTGTCCTCATCCCGGGCGAACGTGGGTTTCGAAGAGCCACGCCGTCGAGCAGTTTGTCCTGATCGACACGCTTGGCGCATGCGGATCCGGCTATCGCCCCTCCCATTGCGGCACCCGCTTTTCAGCAAATGCGGCCGCGCCTTCACGGGCGTCACGCGACGCGAACACGGGATCGGTGATCTCGCGCTGGCGCACGAACATTTCCGCCGTCGACCAGTCTCGCGACGCACGCATCACGCGTTTGCTTGCGGCAACCGCGAGGGGCCCGTTCGCGGCGATCTTGCCCGCAAGCTCGATCGCGACGGCCAACGCGTCGCCGGGCGGTGTCAACCGGTTAACGAGCCCATATTCGAACGCACGCTTCGCGTCGAGCATGTCGCCGGTCAATACGAGTTCGAGCGCGATGCGTTCCGGCAACTGATGCTGGATGCGCAGCAATCCGCCGGCCGCCGCCACGAGGCCACGCTTCGTCTCGGGCAACCCGAACCGGGCGGTTTCCGATGCGACCACCAGGTCGGACGCGAGCACGACCTCGAAGCCGCCCGCGAGCGCATAACCCTCGACGGCCGCGATCAACGGCTTGCCTGGCGGCGCCTCGGTGATACCCGCGAAACCGCGCCCGGGAATGCTCGGCCGCTCGCCTTTCAGGAACCCCTTGAGATCCATGCCGGAACAGAATGCCCCTCCGGCGCCCGTGATGATCGCGGCTCGCAGATCGTCGCGGCGCTCGAGCTCGTCGAGTTCGGCCGCAATGGCTTCCGCTATCGCCTTCGTGCACGCATTGCGTGCTTCCGGACGATTGATCGTGAGAATCTGAATACCGTCCCGATATTCAACGAGCAGTTCATCGCTCATCGTCATGTCCCTCCTGTCAAGGCATGGGTGGATGGCAGCCGGCTCAACGCGGCTGCATCCGGATCGCGCCGTCGAGGCGAATGGTTTCGCCGTTCAGCATCGTGTTTTCCAGCACGTGCACCGCAAGCGCCGCAAATTCGTCCGCCTCGCCGAGCCGCGGCGGAAACGGGACCATGCGGCCCAGCGACGTGCGCACCTCTTCCGGAAGGCGCGCGAGCAGCGGCGTATCGAACAGCCCCGGCGCGATCGTGCATACGCGAATCCCCTTGCTGGCGAGATCCCGTGCGGCGACGAGCGTCATGCCGACGATGCCGGCCTTCGACGATGCATACGGCACCTGCCCGATCTGCCCTTCGAACGCCGCGACCGACGCAGTCAGCACGCACGCGCCGCGCTGCCCTCCCGCGTCCGGCTCGTTGCGGGCCATTTCCGCCGCCGCGAGTCGCAGCACGTTGAAGGTGCCTATCAGGTTGATGCGAACGACCGCCTCGAAAGCCTCCAGCGAGCCCGGCGTGCCGTCCTTCTCGACGAGTCGCACCGCACCGCCGCGGCCGGCGCAATGCACGAGCGAGCGCAGTGTGCCGCGGCGGCGTGCCGCCTCGAACACGCCGGTCATGTCGTCCGCGCTCGTCACGTCGGCCGAGACGAATGACACGCCGGCGCCGAGCGAATCGGCCACCGTCGCGCCGTTCGACGTCGAAAGATCGGCGATGACGACGTGTGCGCCCTTCCCGGCCAGCCGCTTCGTGCTCGCCAGGCCCAGCCCCGACGCGCCGCCCGTGACGACTGCCACTGTTCCTGCAAAATCCATGATGGTGTTCTCCTGAATGTCCTGCCGGTTCACAAGCGTTCGATCAATGTCGCGTTCGCCATCCCGCCGGCCTCGCACATCGTCTGCAATCCGTATCGACCACCCGATGCTTCCAGCGAGTTGAGCATCGTGGTCATCAGTCTCGCGCCGGACGCGCCCAGCGGATGCCCGAGCGCAATGGCGCCGCCGGCCGCATTCAACCGCGCCCCATCGGCACCCAGCGCCTTTTGCCAGGCCAGCGGCACCGCCGCAAAGGCCTCGTTCACCTCGAAACGGTCAATGTCGTTCACCGACAGTCCCTGCCGTTTCAGCAGCCGTTCGGTCGCGGGAATCGGCGCGGTCAGCATCATGAGCGGATCGTCTCCGCACACGTCGAACGCGACGATCCGCGCACGCGGCGTGAGCCCGAGCTGCGCCGCCTTCTGCTCGCTCATCACGAGCAGCGCGGCAGCGCCGTCGGAAATCTGCGACGCGTTGCCGGCCGTCACGTTCCAGCGAATGCCCGGGAACCGTTTCGCCAGTTCGGCGTTCTCGAACGAAGGTGCGAGGCTCGCGAGACGCTCGACGCTCGCGCCCACACGGATCGTCTCGTCCGTATCCACGCGCCGGACGCCACCGTCGCCGGGTACGTCGATCGGCACGATCTCGCGGGCGAACTGGCCGGCCGTGCGCGCGGCCTCGGCACGACGGTGCGACTCGGCCGAATAGGCGTCGAGTGCTTCGCGTGACAGATCCCACTTCTGTGCGACGAGATCGGCGCTGACACCCTGACCGACCAGCCCCTGCGGAAACCGTGCATGAAAGCGGGCGCCGTACGGATCGCGGTCGATGCGCGCGGAACCCATCGGCACGCGGCTCATCGATTCGACGCCGCCTGCGATCACGATGTCGTTCACGCCGGCCATGATCGCCTGCGCCGCGAAGTGAATCGCCTGCTGGCTCGATCCGCACTTCCGCTCGATCGTCGTGGCCGGAACGTGGGCCGGAAACCCCGCCGCCAGCCACGCGACGCGACCGGGCGTCGTCGATTGCTCGCCGACCTGGCTGACGCAGCCGATCATCACGTCGTCGACGGTCCCGGGATCGAGATCGTTGCGCACGACCAGGGCCTGGATCACCTGCGAAAGCAGGTCGGCCGGATGCAGTTGGACGAAGGCGCCGCCGGCCTTGGTGCGACCCATCGGACTGCGAACTGCGTCTACGATTACCGCGCTTCTGATCATGGTTTTCTCGATACGATAGTTAAACGAAGAATGATTGACGGGCACGACATACCGACACGTCGGTGCGGTATCGCGAATCCGCTTGCACGTGCAGGCCGGTCATCCGGTAAAAGTCATCAGCGTCTGCTGCGACGCGGAGGCGACCAGGTCGCCGGCCGCATCGTGAATCTTCGCGATCGACAGGCCGCAACCGGCATTCGCCGCCGGGCTGATCGTCTCGACGTGCAGCCACGCGTCCGCCCGCACCGGCCGGTGCAGCCACAGCCCGTGATTGAGGCTGCAGATATAGAGCCGACGCGTGCCAATCGCGCGCTGGTGCAACGCCAGCGCGCTGAAGTTGAGCCACCAGTCGGACAGGTATGCAAACGCGGCGGCATGAATGCGTGCGTCGCAAGGCAACGGCCGGGCCGCCCGCATCCAGTACCGGAACCGTGGGCCGCTCGTGTGCGCGGACAACTGCCGCGCCGGATCGGGAATGCGAAACTCGATGGATGGCTTGCAATCCCTGTCGTAACCGCCCAGGCGCCGGACCGTATCGAACATCGCATCGGGCAGATCGCACAGGGACGGCAGCGACTCGGGACGCTCGCCGGCGGGCGCCGGGGTCGGCTCGCCGTGCCGGGGCGCATCGAGCGGGATCGCGCACGTCACCTGTGCATCCAGCACGGCACGGCCGCCGGGCTGCCACGCGCTCACGCGCCGGGACGAAAATCGCTTCCCTTCCTGCAGCACGGTGGTCTCGAAATCGAGGGGCTCACCCGGTAACGCGCCGTGCAGAAACAGCGCCTGCATCATCGTCGGCGTTCTGTTCTCGGGCACGCCATCGAGCGCGGCCGCCATCGCTTGCCCCAGCAGCTGGCCGCCGAAGATGCGGTCGTTGGCGTTGGTGTCCGCGCGCCGGCTGCGCCAGCGCCGGGGTGCGACGGGATCGAGTGTCAGCAATTGCGCGAGCGTGGCGTCGCCCACCGGCATCCCACGTTCCGTCCGCCCGTCCTCGTCGACCATTGCTTCGCTGCCATGCGCGCTCATGAGTCAGGCCACTCCCCAGTCGGAAAAGACCGTATCGGTATCGCCGCCGATCACCGGCGGGCCGGCCGGCGTCTGCGCCGGCGTCCGGGAAAAACGCGGCGCGGGTGCCGGCTGTCGCACGCCCGCGACCGTGACATGCGACGTCCGGGCGAGGTTGTGCGGATGTGCCGCGGCCTCGTCGAAATCGAGCACCGGTGCGAAGCACACGTCCGTTCCTTCGAGCAGCGACGTCCATTCGTCGCGGGTCTTCGTCAGGAAGATGGCTTCCATACGCTCGCTCAGGGCAGGCCAGTCCGCGGCATTCATCTGGGCATCGAACGCCGGATCGTCTGAAATGCCGAGCTTCTCGCGCAGCAGCGCGTAAAACGCCGGCTCGATGCTGCCGATCGAGATGTACGCGCCGTCCGCGCACCGGTACGTGCCATAGAAGTGCGCGCCGCCGTCCAGCAGGTTCGCGCCCCGCCCGTCGCGCCAGAGGCCCTGTGCCCGCAATTCCAGGATCGGGCCGAGCAGCGCGAACGCGCCGTCGATCATCGCCGCGTCGACGACCTGGCCGCGCCCGGAAGCTTGCCGTTCGACCAGCGCGGCGAGCAGCCCGAACAGCAGAAACATCGTGCCCCCGCCGAAGTCGCCGACCAGGTTGAGCGGCGGCACCGGCTTACCGGCGCGCGGCCCGATTGCCGCGAGCGCGCCGGTGAGCGCGATGTAGTTCAGATCGTGTCCGGCGGCCTGTGCCAGTGGCCCCGTCTGCCCCCAGCCCGTGATCCGGCCATAGATCAGCCGCGGGTTGAGTGCCAGCAGCGCTTCAGGGCCAAGACCCAGGCGCTCCATCACGCCTGGCCGATATCCCTCGATCAGCATGTCGGCACGCGCGGCGAGCGCACGCGCAGCCGCTCGCCCGTCTTCCCGTTTCAGGTCGAGCACGACCGAGCGCTTGCCGCGCGACGACACGCCCGCGAAACGTCCGGCGGCCTCGGCCGGGCGATCGATGCAGACGACGTCCGCACCCAGGTCGGCCAGCAGCATGCCGGCCAGCGGTCCCGGCCCGAGTCCGGCGAACTCGATGACCTTGAGGCCGGCAAGCGGCCCGTTGCGATGATGGTTCGTATTCACGAGACACGGATCCTGTCACGGCGGACCCGAACGTCGTGACGCTCGCGATCCCAGGTTTCGACGGTTACGCCTTCCTGGCGCAGACGGTATTTCTCGATCTTCTGCGTCGGCGTGTGCGGCAGCGCGTCCATGATCCGGATGTAGCGAGGCAGCATGAAATGCGCGAGCCTCGGCACCAGGAACGCCAGCAGCTCGCCGGGATCGATCCGCCCGCCCGGTACCGGGCACACCACGGCCAGCACGTCGTCCTCCGACAGCGCGGGCACGGCCACGACCGCGCATTCGCGCACGTCGGGATGCGCGAGGATTTCCTTCTCGACCTCGAACGACGAGATGTTCTCGCCCCGGCGACGAATCGCATCCTTCATCCGGTCGGCAAAGAAATAGTTGCCCGCCGCATCGCGCCACATCGCGTCGCCGGTGTGGAACCAGCCATTGCGCCAGGCTTGCACGGTGGCTTCCGGGTGACGGAAATAGCCGGCGTTGAGCCGCCACGGCGAATCGCAGCGCACGATCAGTTCGCCGACGGCGCCGTCCGGCAGTTCGCGATCGAACGCGTCGACGATGCGCAGCTCGGTGCCTTGCCTGGCCCGGCCGCAGGTGCCCGCGATGGCCGGATTGCGCTCGGACATCAGCGGCACGTTCAGCTCGGTCATGTTGTACATGGTCCAGAAGTCGACGCCGAAGCGGCTCGCGAAGGCTGCAGCGTTGTCGGGACGCGGAATCATCATGACCTTGCGCAGCGGATGGTCGCGATCGGCGGCCGAGGGCGGAATCTTCGCGATGAATTCGCACATCACGCCGAGCAGGATCGCGAAAGTCGCACCGAGCGCGCGCACGTCGGCCCAGAACCGTTCGGTCGAAAATTCAGCGAACGCGATCGTCCCGCCCCGATTGAGCATCGCGACGACCGGAATCGTGCCGGCGATATGAAACAGCGGACCGAACACGATTGCGCAGTCGTGCTCGTCCAGCATCGAGAAGCTGCGCTCGCCGCTGGTTTCCCAAAGCTGCGCATACGGACTCAGCACGCCCTTGGAAGGCCCCGTCGTGCCGGACGTGAAGATGATCGACTGCGTATCCCACGGCTCGATCGGACGCTCGAGGGGCGGCACTTCGCCACCCTGCTCCAGCACGGCCGCATCGATGCGCTCGATCCCCGGCAGTTCGACATCGCTCGCGCCGAATTCCACCACCGTGCGCAGCGTGGCGAGTGGCAGGCCGGCCAGGCGCGGCGCGAGATCCCGGCACGTGACCAGCAGCCGGGCCGCCGAACTGTCGAGCACGTGCCGCAGCAGCTCGCCCTTGTACGCCGTGTTGACGGGCACATAGACGGCCCCCAGCCAGTTGATCGCGAACCAGACGCGCAGCATGTCGATGCCGTTCGGCAACCAGACGCCCACCGTCTCGTCCTGCCGAACGCCGAGTGCGGCGAGCCCCGCGGCCGTCCGTTCGACGTCGGCTGCAAATGCCGCGTAGGTGATGCCGCTGCCGTCGCGCTCGCGGATGAAGACCTTGTCGGGCCGGCTCACGGCCTGGCGCTGCAGCACGTAGCGCAGCACGCATGCGTCCCGCGGGCCGACGCTTCCCTTGTACGCGTCGCTCTGATGATGGTCGATGGTCATCGCTTCAACCCTCCAGGAAAAGGAACGGGCGCGACATCACGCATCCACCGGACTGTGCAGGTCGTAATGGTCGAGATCCGGCTCGCTCATCACCTCGCGGAAATGCTCGTACGTCCACGGCCACGACGCGATATTGCCGTTGCGGTCCATGTACCAGCTCCGGCAACCGCTCGACCAGACCGTTTCGGCCATCTGCAGCTTGACCGCGTCGTTGAACGCGCGCATGGCCTGCCGCTTCGGCGAGACGGCCGTGACGTCGCTCTCGGCCAGGAAGCGGATCATCGACACCGCATAGCCGCACTGGTTCTCCGCCGTCATCAGGAACGAGAAATTCCCGATCGGGCTGTTCGGCCCGCCGATCATGAAGAAATTGGGGAAATCCGGAATCGTGACGCCGAGATACGCCTCGTTGCCATTGCGCCATGCCTGCTCGATCGCCAGGCCGTCGCGTCCCGTCACGCGCATCGGGAACAGCGTCGAATGCGCGTCATAGCCCGTCGCCAGGACGAGCACGTCGAATTCATGCAGGCGGCCATCACCGGTCCGGACGCCCGCCGCCTCGATCCGCTCGATCCGCTCGGTCACGAGCGCCGCGTTCGACCGCTGGATCGCCGGATAGAAGCGGTCGGACATGACCAGGCGCTTGCAGCCCACCTTGTAGTCGGGCCGCAGCTTCTCGCGCAGCACCGGATCCGTCACGCTCGTCTCGAGATAGTCGCGGCACAGCCGCTCCATGTGCGCATACACGCGCGGGTTCTGCCCCACCACGGCGGCCGCGAACTTGCTGTTGAACTCGTGGCCGAGTGTTTCGTAGCGTGCTTTCAGCAGACCGGGGTCGCGCCGGAACGCATCGCGCTCCTCCGGCGGAATTTCCGTATTGGGCAACTGCATGATCCATTGCGGGGTACGCTGGAACAGCGACAGGCTCGCGACCCGGTCGACGATGGCCGGCACGATCTGCGTGGCCGTCGACCCGGTGCCGATGATGCCGACGCGCTTTCCGTCGAGATCGACGTCCTCCGGCCAGCGCCCCGTATGAAACATCCGTCCGGCGAAGCTGTCGAGCCCTGCGATGTCCGGGTATGAAGGATGCCTAAGAATTCCCATCGCGGTAATCACGACGTCGAACGGCCCGTACCGACCCGCCTGGGTCGTCAGCGTCCAGGCGCCGTTCTCGTACGTTGCCTCCTTCACCTCCGCGTCGAACGTCACGTGCCGGCCCACCTCGAATTCGTCGTAGACACGGCGCAGGTATTGCAGGATCTCTTCGCCCGACGCGCACACGCGCGTCCAGTCCGGGTTCGGCGCGAACGAATAGCGGTAGAGATGCGAAGGCACGTCGCATGCGACGCCGGGGTATCGGTTGTCGCGCCAGGTGCCGCCGATATCCGCCGCGCGCTCGAATACCTGCACGTCGGTCTGGCCGATCTCGCGCAGTTTCACGACGGCCATGATGCCGGACGCCCCTGCGCCGATCACCGCAATTTTCAGTCTCTTTCCGTTGGACATAGTGTTCTCGCTACTCGATAGGTACTCGTTGATTCGGTCGGAGGCGGGCCATGCCCCGCCTCGCCGGCCGTCGTCAGCCTGCGCTCGGATCGGGGAGGAACTTCGCGATCGACCAGCCGCCGTCCACCGGCAGCACGACGCCCGTGATGAAGCTGGCCTGCGGCGAAGACAGGAAACGGCACGCATGCCCGATCTCTTCGGGCTCGCCGACACGGCCAAGCGGTGCGCCTTCGATCATCATCTTGTGCCACCACGGATTGCTGGCGATGCGCTGTTCGGTACCGGGCGAGCGGACCAGCCCCGGCGCCACCGCATTGACCCGAATCCCGTGACAGCCGAATTCCGTCGCGAGCATCCGCGTCATGCCCACGACCGCATACTTGGTCGGCACGTAGGCGGCCGCCTGCGCGACGCCGACGAGGCCAAACGCCGACGCGATATTGACGATCGACCCGCGCGACGCCTTGAGGTGCGGCAGCGCGCTGCCGCACAGCGCCAGCAGCGAACCGACGTTGATGTCGTAGTAGCGCTGGTAGTCCTCCGGCGAGGTCTGTTCGAACGGCTTCGCGTTGCCGAGCCCGGCATTGTTCACGAGGCTGTCGAGCCGGCCGTGGCGCTCGATGCAGGCCGCGATCACGTGCGCGGCCGCATCGTCCTGCGTCAGGTCGACGTCGACATGGCTGAAGTTTTGGTGGCCCGCAAGACTCTCGTGCGGCGGGCGGCGATCGCATCCGACCACGATCGCGCCTTCCCGGAGATACACCGACGCGATGCCCTTTCCCACACCCTGCGACGAACCCGTCACGACGACCACTTCTTTCATGGCTGTTTCCCTTATCGATGTTTGACTGACATGCCGTTTTTCGCCGACCGACACCGGGCCGCAACGCGGCGCGGCCGGCAGCGCCCCTCAGCGGGCCGCAATGACTTGCAGTGCGAGCGCCTTGAGCGCCGTGCGCTGCACCTTTCCGGATGCCGTCATCGGCAACGACTCCATCTCGATGACGTGACGCGGAATCTTGAAGCTGGCGATTTTTCCGTTGCAGCGCACCTGGACGTCGTGGAGCGTGCACGTCATGCCCGGCTTCGGCACCACGAAGGCCACGGGCACCTCGGCGAGCCGTTCATCCGGAAATCCGACGACGGCGACCTGATCGATGGACGGCACGAGGCGCAGCAGTTCCAGCTCGACCGCGGCCGGCGACACGTTCTCGCCGCCCACCTTCAGCATTTCCTTGTAGCGCCCGAGGAACTGGAGATAGCCGTCTGCCCGGAACATGCCGCGATCGCCGCTATGAAACCAGCCATCGCGGTCGATCGACGCGCGGGTGGATTCGCTATCCTTGAAATAGCCCCGCATGACGTTGTAGCCGCGGCACACGATCTCGCCCACCGATCCGTTCGGTAGCGCCTCGCCGGACGACGGGTCGACGATCCTGACTTCGATGCCGGGCATCGGGCGCCCCGACGTCGCGCAACGCTGCTCGACCGGATCGTCCAGCGTCGTGATGCACACCCAGGCCCACGTTTCCGAAATGCCGAAGCCCGTCACCGTCGGGCACATGCGCTCCTGCACGACACGGGCGACGGCAGTCGAGTTCTCCATGCCCGCCGGCAGCGTGCCGAATTTCAGCGAGCGCAGATCGGTGCCCAGCGCTTCCTGGTGCTTGAGCAGATCCGCGTAGTGCGTCTCGAAGCCGTGCAGGCCGGTCACCCGCTCCTGCTCGATGAGGCGCAACGCGCGCTGCGCATCGAACACGCTCATCAAGACTTGATGGATGCCTTGCGTCATGGTGGCCATGACGATTTCGCTCAGGCCGTAGAGATGGAACATCGGCAGGAAATTCAGTACGGTGTCGCCATGCCGCAGCGGCCAGCTCGCGGCGCGTTCGCAGACGGCGCGCAGGTTCCGATGGTCGTGCAGCACGCCCTTCGGGTTGCCGGTCGTGCCGGAGGTGAACACCATCAGCGCGAGATCCGACACCTGAACGGCCGATGCGACGGCATCGAGTTCAACGCGCGTGGTCCTGTTCGCGCCGGCCAGGAAGCGCTCCCATGAAAGCGGCGACGCCGCGTTCGACGGCTCGACGATCACGACCTTCCGCAGCGCCGGGTAAGCGTCCGATCCGTCGAAGCGATCGCCCGACAAGCCGGGAATCGCAGCGGTCAGCAGCGCCATGTAATCGACCGGCCCGGAGCGCTCGCACACGAACAGCAGCTTGATTTCCGCATGCCGGACGACGTAGCGGATGTCGTCGCTCCGATAGCGCGTGTTCAGCGGAACCGCGATCGCCCCGATCTTCACGATCGCGTAGAACGCGATGATGAATTCCGGCCGGTTGGTCAGCCAGATGCCGACCGAGTCGCCCTTGCCTACCCCGTGCGACATCAGCGCCCGCGCAGCCATATCGACGGACGCGTTCAATTGCGCGAACGTGAACACCTGGCCTTCACAGGTCACGGCCCTCGAATCCGGCCACCTGGTTGCGGCGTAGGCGGGAAGCTCCCCGAACAGAACGGGAGAAGTCAGCATCTTTCGTCGTCTCCATATCACGAACCGAAGCCGCCTGCCCGTATCCGGCATCCAGTGGGGATGCCGGCCCCGGGAAGCCCCGGCAACGGACAGCAGCGGAACATTCACTTCCGAAGGTGTGACACTTTTTTAATTACCTTCTTAATACGACCACAACGAACCGAAATATACTGATGAGTATATTTTCGATGTATAGGGGAATTCCATTATCTCGTGAGGTATGCGCCGGTTCAGGCAAGTCCGGCATCCCGGGGCCTCGCTGGGCCGCCGGCATTGCGACTTGCGCGAGCCCCTTGCTGACGAGGGGATGCGCGAGACGCAAGGCGTCGCAGCGCGCAGGGCGTCATCGATACGTTGATCGAAGCGGCGATCGATGGCGTGCTCGAATGGCGGCATTGGCCAAGCAGGCGGAGATCGTGGTGGCGGGTCATGCGACGGACTGCGTGGAAAGTCCGCGACGAATGCGCGGTGCGCGATCTTGCGATCCGTCAGGCGCTCGGTGTGTGTCGCGATGGCTCGCGCGACGGATGTGGCCGCTCGATCGAGCAGGCTGAAGGGGGGAAGTTTCGGTTACGGGACGTCAATCATCCCGCGCCGGACGATAACCAGGATTCCTGAGTAGATGGATAAAAAGCAGGCTTTCCCGGTGACAGCAATGCCCGGGAAAGCCTGTTAGACAAGGCGGATCGACTGCGGCCGCCGTGATATTACGCAGGTGTGGCCCTCACGCGACGGGCGAGCCTCGCTCAGGCCGACTCCAGCACGAAGTCGCCCACCGGCAGGCCGCTCGCAAGCAATGCATCGCCGACGATCGCGTTCCAGTAGTGCTCCGATCCATGCGCCGTCCGCCACTCGTGCATCCGGCGCGTCAGCAATTGCAGATCGTATTCCTCGGTCACGCCGATTGCGCCGTGCAATGCATGCGCGGTCGCGGCAACCGGCACCACCGCCTCGCTCGTGCGCGCTTTCGCGATCGCCGCGCGAAGCGCGTCGGGCAGGACGCCCTCGCCGCCGAATCCGAGCTCCGCGGCGATCGTCGCTGCCGCGACCTGTTCGGCCATCACCGACAATTGCTGCTGGATCGCCTGGAACTTGCCGATCGGCTTGCCGAACTGGGCACGGTCGTTCGCATACTGGAGCGTCAGCGCAAACGCGCGACTCATTGCGCCGGACAGCAGTGCCGCAGACACGATCGCCCCGCACGCGTGCAACGCGCGCGCCGCACCGGGCACGCGCGCCACCGGTTCCAGCGGCTCCGCCCAGCGCACGGTCGCGCATTGACTGCCATGCACACCGGTCGGTATGCGCGCTGCCCGCTCGCATTGCAGCACGACCAGGTCGCCGTCATGATCGGCCAGCACGACGTCGGCGATCGTCCCGTACGGCACGATCGGACAGTACGTCGCGCCGTCACGGTCCGCCTTGCGTGCGGATGAAAACGTGATCATGCCGTCCGGCACCGGTACATCGTATTCGGCCAGCAGCGCGCGGGCGAGGATGCTCTGCGCAACGGGAACGGGCACCGCGTAGCGGCCCAGGCATTCGATCACAGGAAACACCGCGGCCAGCGGCAGCCCTGCGCCGCCGGCGGCTTCCGGGGTCAGCATTTCCAGGAAACCCGATTCGGCGATCGCGCGCCACAACGCCGCCGGCGACGCGCCGGCCTCGATGTTGCGGACGATCGACGGCGTGCAGCAGTCGGCCAGAATGGCCTCGATAGCTTCGACAAACATAGGCTCTCTACTCTCTCTGTGCGTGGTGGGCGCGTTCAACGCAGACCGAGCCCGCGGGCGATCATGCCGCGCAGGATTTCACGGGTGCCGCCGCGCAACGAAAAGGTCGGCGAAATCTGGCTGAGATACGCGACGGTCCGATACAGCTCGGCATCGACGTCCGCGCCCGGCTGCGCCGCGAGCGCGGCCTCGATCGCCGCGGGAATGCCTTGCTCGAACTCGGTCCCGATATCCTTGACCAGCGCCGCCTCGACGACGGGGCTTTCACCACGCGCGAGTTTCGTGGTTACCGCGATCGACATGTTGCGCAACGTCGCGAGATGCGTGGCAAAGCGTCCCGCAACGGCCTTGTCGGATGCGCTTGCGCCGTGACGCCGCAGGAAGGCAAGCCAGCAGTCCAGCAGCACGACGCTCGAATAGATCCGCTCCGGGCCGCTGCGCTCGAACGCAAGCTCGGCATTGACCTGCGCCCAGCCGCTGCCTTCCTCGCCGATCAGTGCGTCTTCAGGCAGCAGCACATCGTCGAACGTGACTTCGGAGAAGTGCGCATCGCCGGTCAGATCACGGATCGGGCGGACCTCGACGCCCGGCTGCTTCAGGTCGATGATGAATTGCGACAGCCCCTTCTGGCGATCCTCCGGCGCGCCGGATGTGCGAACCAGCGCGATCATGTAGTGGCAGTGATCCGCATTCGTCGTCCAGATCTTGCGGCCGTTCAGACGCCAGCCGCCGTCCGCCCGCAGTGCGCGGCTGCGCACGCTCGCGAGGTCGGAACCCGCATTCGGTTCGCTCATGCCGATGCAGAAGAATGCTTCGGCCGCGCAGATACGCGGCAGGTAGAAGCGCTTCTGCGCATCGCTGCCGAACTTGAGAATCAGCGGGCCGCTCTGCCGATCGGCAATCCAGTGCGCGGAGACCGGCGCCCCCGCCGCGAGCAATTCCTCGACCAGCACGAAGCGCCGAAACGCATCCATGCCCGCGCCGCCATATTCGGCCGGCAGCGTCAGGCCGACCCAGCCCCGCTGCGCGAGACGGCGGCTGAATGCCGCATCGAATCCCATCCAGGTCCGGGCGCGCACGTCGGCGGGTGTTGCCGGCATGTGCTCGCGCAGGAACGCTTTGACATCGCCGCGAAAAGCTTCGGCATCGGGCGGCAGCGCCGCCAGACGAAATACATCCAGTACGTTATTCAAAACCGCTACTCCTGAGTCGGAAGGTCACGGGCATGCCACCCGTGTGGTCATGACTAGTTGCCGGAAAACACCGGCGGGCGCTTCTCGAGAAACGCGGCGACCGACTCGCGATGGTCTGCTGTCTGATGCGACAGCGCCTGGTACGTCGACGACAGTTCGAGCAGCGCGTCCAGCCGCGAATGCAGCGCCTCGCGCAGCAGACGCTTGGCGAGCCGCACCGCATGCGGCGGATTCGCGGCGATGCGTGCCGCGATCTCGTTCGCGGCCGGCAGCAATTGCTCGTGCGGTACGACGCGCGACACGAGATTCCATTCGAGTGCGGTGGCCGCATCGATGGGATCGCCGGTAAACGTGAGTTCCGCGGCGCGTGCGAGTCCGATCACGCGCGGCAGCAGCCACGCGCCGCCGTCACCCGGAATGATGCCGAGCTTGACGAAACTCTCGGCGAACCGCGCCTGCTCCGACGCGATACGCAGGTCGCACATGCACGTCAGGTCGAGACCTGCGCCCATCGCCGGGCCGTTCACCGCGGCAATCACCGGCACCTCCAGATTGAACAGCGCCAGCGGCAACCGCTGAATGCCCTGGCGATACTCTTCGCGAATCTGCAATCCCGGCACCGCGCCGCTCGCCTGCCGCTCCATGTCGCGGATATTGCCGCCGGTCGAGAACGCCTTGCCCGCGCCCGTGATGATCACCGCGCGGACGCTCCGGTCTCCCTGGATGCGCTCGATCGCCGCCAGAAACTCGGCCACTGCCGTATTGCCGGTCAACGGATTGCGCCGCTCCGGGTCGTTCATCGTGAGGGTCACGACGTGACCTTCTTGTTCGTAAAGCAGGAACGGGTTCATGGATGCCTCTTCATCGGATTGATTGACGATTCTTATGGACGCCGCACGCAGTGAGGCACGCTTTCCACGCCCTGCCACGCATGCATCGACGCTCGACAACATCTGCATCGCTACCGGATGTCTGTTCTTATTTTAGAACCACATTCTCATATCGGCAAAGCGGATTGCACTCGCATTGACCGCTGAAAATCTCGAAATATCGCCTTATATCGTTGATAAATATAGATAAAATCCAAGATATCGCACTCGGGTAAGGGTAAACGTCACCCATCATATCGTTCGTATTTTCGAATACCATTCCGATGTCGGAACATAAGGCGACTGATGGCAAGCTGTCTCGATCGACGAGCAGCGTCGTCGCATACAACAACCCATATACCGGAGACGAACCTGGATGAGTGCAACTCCCGAGATCACGCAGGCACTCGCGGGCACGCGAGGCGCCCCGCGACAAACCGCGAAAATCATCTTCGCGGGCAGCGTAGGCAACGTGGTGGAATGGTTCGACTGGTCCGTGTACACGGCCTTTGCGATCTATTTCAGCAAGCAGTTCTTTCCGGCGGATAACGAAACGGCGGCCCTGCTCGCCACCTTCGCCGTGTTTGCCGTCGGCTTCGGCATGCGCCCGCTCGGCGGCTGGGTCATCGGCGCGTTTTCCGACCGCTTCGGGCGACGCAACGCGCTGACGTTGACCGTCATGATGATGGCGGGCTCATCGCTGCTGATCTCGATCCTGCCGACCTACGCATCGATTGGCTGGCTGGCGCCGGCATTGATGACGGTGCTGCGGATGATCCAGGGGCTGTCGGTCGGCGGCGAATACGGTGCGGCGACAACCTTTCTCACGGAATCGGCGCCGCCGCACCGGCGCGGGTTCTACGGCAGTTTCCTGTTCTTCAGCATCGCCGCCGGGTTGCTGATCGCGGCCGCCGTCGCGAGCGCCATGACGCACTGGATGCCGAAGGCCGAACTCGAGGCATGGGGATGGCGCGTGCCGTTCTTCATCGGCGGCTGCGGGTCGCTGATCGGTTTCTGGATGCGCCGCAACGTCGGAGAAACCGAAGCATTCGAGAACCTGCGCCGCAAAGGCGAGATCGAAGCTCGCTCGCTGCGCTGGACCTGGACCCACCACCGCGACGCGCTGCTGAGGCTCGTCGGCATCAGCGTGCTCGGTGCGTTCAGCTTCTATCTGTTCATCAGCTTCATGCCGGTCTACGCCATCCGGCACGCCGGTGCGCACCCGGAAGACGCGTTCGCGGCCAGCACTGCCAGCATTGCGATCTTCATGCTCGCCCAGCCGTTGTTCGGCGCCTTGTCCGATCGCCTGGGCCGGCGTCCTCAATTGATCGTATTCGCGGCGGCCTACCTGCTGTTCCTTTATCCGGTCGTCACGTCGATCGGCCCCGGCTTCCGATCGATGCTGCTCGTCGAGTGCTTCGGATTACTGACCTATGGCCTGTATTCGTCGATTGCGCCCGCCGTGATGGCCGAACTGTTCAGCACCGAAGTGCGCGGCATCGGTATCGGCACCGCGTACAACCTCGTCGTCGCCCTGTTGGGCGGAACGACCCCGTACCTGATGACTTGGCTGCAATCACAGCATCGCGAAGGCTGGTTTCTCGGCTATGTCTGCGTCGGCGCTGCGATCAGCCTGATCACGTTCCTGCGCATGCCGGAAACGCGCGGCGCCGGGATCGGCTGAACGCCACGGGCATCAAGCAACACTGCACAACAGGAATCCACATGCAAGACACCGCCATTCGCAATCCGTCCACCGGCGACACGCCGGCCGGCCATCGTCCGAAGCCGCTCGCCGGCATCAACGTGCTCGACCTGTCGCGCATCCTCGCCGGCCCGTGGTGCACGCAGAACCTTGCGGACCTCGGCGCCGACGTGACCAAGATCGAACGCCCGGGCACCGGCGACGACACGCGCACGTGGGGGCCGCCCTTCCTGCACGATGGCGAAGGCCGCGCGACGAGCGAAAGCGCCTACTACCTCTGTACGAACCGCGGGAAGCGATCGGTCGCGATCGACATCGCGTCGCCCGAGGGCGCGGCGTTGATCCGCTCGCTCGCCGAGCAGGCGGACGTCCTCGTCGAGAACTTCAAGGTTGGCGGGCTCGCCAAGTACGGCCTCGACTATCCGAGCCTCGCCGCCGTGAACCCGCGCCTCGTCTACTGTTCGATCACGGGCTTCGGCCAGACCGGCCCGCTCGCGCATCGCGCGGGTTACGACTTCCTGATTCAGGGGATGGGCGGCCTGATGAGCTTCACCGGCGAGCCGGATGAAGCGCCGGGCGGCGGCCCGGAGAAGGTCGGCGTCGCCGTCACCGACCTGATGTCGGGCATGTATGCGACCACGGCGATCCTCGCGGCGCTGATGGAACGCGAACGCAGCGGCCTCGGCCAGCACATCGATATCTCGCTGCTCGACAGCCAGTTCGCGATGCTCGCCAACCAGGCGTCGAACTACCTGACCACCGGCGTCGCGCCACGCCGGCTCGGCAACGCACATCCCAACGTCGTCCCGTATCAGACGTTCGCTGCGCGCGACGGCCACCTGATCATCGCGTGCGGCAACGACGGCCAGTTCAAGGCATTGTGCGGCGCCATCGGGCTTCCGGGGCTCGCCGAGGACAGCCGGTTCGCGACCAATTCGGCCCGCAGCGTCAATCGCGCGCTGTTGCTGCCGACCCTCGTCGATGCGTTCCTCGCCCGCCCGCGCGACGAGTGGATCGCGATCTTCGAATCGTGCGGCGTACCGTGCGGGCCGATCAATGACGTCGCGCAGGCGCTGGCGTCGGAGCAGGCGCGCGCGCGCGAGGCGGTCCGCCATATCGCTCACCCGCTGGCCGGCAGTGCGCCGGTGGTCGCGAGCCCGCTGCGCCTGTCCGCCACGCCGGTCGAGTATGATCGCGCGCCGCCGCTGCTCGGCGAGCATTCGGCCGAGGTGCTGCGGGAACGACTCGAGTTGAGCGACGCACGCATCACCGCGCTGGCCGAGGCCGGCGTGATCGCGCTGCATTCGGCGCCGCAATCCGCCTGACGCCGCCGAGCGGGCGTTTGCGGCACCCGCCGGGCCGGTGACGGTGGTGCATCTGGCTATAATCGTTGCCTTCTTTCACCTGCGATGACAGACATGCATTCCGCCACCGACCCTCAGGACGCGACCCCGGCCACCGAATTGCCCGGGCCGCGCGCGACCACGCGCATCGTGCATATCCTGCGGCTGCTGGCCGAACTGCCGGACGGCGCGACGCTGACCCATCTGTCGGAACTGACCGCCACGCCGAAGACCAGCCTGCTGGCGCTGCTTCGGGCGCTCACGTTCGCCGAGTATCTCGTGCACGCCGACGGCAAGTATTCGCTCGGGGTCGAGGCGTTCAAGCTCGGCGCGGCGATCGTCGCGCAGCGGCGCTTTCCGGAAATCGCGCGGCCCGTGATGGAGCGCATCGCGCTGGAAGCCGGCGAGACCGTGCTGATCGGGCAACTGGCCAGCGACCGTCCGTCGCTCGTGTACATCATGTCGGCGGAAAGCCGTCATGCCATCCGCTTCATCGCCGGCATCGGCGAGCGCCGCGAGCTGTACTCGTCGTCGGGCGGACGAATCCTGCTGGCGTTCATGCCGGCGGAAAAGCGCGAGCAGTACCTGAAGTCCGTCACGCCCGCGCTGCTGACACCCTATACGACGACCAACAAGCGCGACCTGCGCCGCCTCGTCAGCGAAGCAGCCAGTTCCGGCATTGCGATTACCGTCGACCAGAACGATCTCGACGTGGTGGGATTCGGCGCGCCGATCTTCAACGAGGCTGGCGAAGCAATCGCCACACTCGTGATGGGCACCCCCAAAAGCCGGGGCATTCCCCAAATGGATCGATTCAAGGGGTTGATTCTGGACGGCGCGCGCGAAATCTCGCAGATGCTCGGCTTCGACCCGTCGCCGGCCGCCAGGGGCAAGCGCCAGACGTCTTGAGCGGCTTCGCGTGCGGTGAGCACGCCCCGGCAATTCGCGGGGCGCGTACCAGCGACTCCCGGTAGCGATCGCGCAATGGCCGAGCAAGTCACGCACGCCCTGCCGCTCGCGAGCTGCGTCGGCAGGCCAGGCGCTTTGCAGGACGCTCACGGGCGATACATGCCGATTCGGTGAACCTGCGTCCTGCTCATGCCGATTCCCTTGCAATCCTGCATGGTGCGGCCCGACGGCCGCCGTGATGCCGGATCAAATGATCGTCAACCCGCCATCGACCACCAGTTCGGCACCGATCACGTACGACGCATCGTCGCTGGCCAGGAACAACGCGGCCTTGGCAATTTCCTCGGACGTCCCGACCCGGCCGATCGGGATACCCTTGAGCAGACCCGCCAGCATCTCCGCATTCTCGGTGAAATGCGCGGCCATCGGCGTTTCGATCAGCCCGGGATAGATTCCGTTGACGCGAATGCCCCGGCGAGCGAAATCCACGGCGGCTGCCTTGGTCAGATGACGGCTGGCGCCCTTGGAGGCACTGTAACCGGGGGGCACGTCGGGGAACACGATGATGCCCGCCGCCGACGAAATGTTGACGATCGCGCCGCTGCCCTGGCGCTCCATATGCGGCGTGACGGCCTTGATCCCGTAGAACTGGCTGTTCAGGTTCACGTCGATCACATGATGGAAGTCTTCGGCCGTCGCCTTGTCCCAGCTGCCGTCGCGCGGGCCCGGCGTGCCTGCGTTGTTGATCAGGATGTCGATGCGGCCATGGCGCTGCATCGTATCCGCCACGACCGACGCCCACTGGTCCTGACGGGTCACGTCGAGCACCGCCGACGACGCGTTCTGGCCGAGGTCGGTGATCTCCCGAACCAGCGTGTCCATGTTGTCCTGGCGATTGGCATTGGCCGTCACGACCACGGTGGCGCCTTCCGCGGCGAACACGCGCGCGATGACGGCGCCCATGCCGGTACCGCTGCCGGCGCCGGTAACGATGGCAACTTTGCCTGCGAGACGATTCATGATGAGTATCCTGTTGGGTGAAGTGAATGTGCGAAGGCGTGACGGACGCCTTCACGCGATCAGCGAGCGGCTGAACGCTTGCCCGTCTTCGACGCGCTGTCGCATCGCGTCCAGACGCAGCGATTCGTAACGCTGCAACCCCTGCAACACATCGGGTTGCGCTTTCAGAACTTCGGCCAGCGCGGCGGCATCCAGTACGGCCTCTTCGAAGCCTGCACCCGTCATCGGTGTTTGTGCGTGGGCGGCATCGCCGACCAGCACGACCCGGCCGCGCGTCACGCGTGACGGGACGTATTCGGAGATGGGCGTTGCGATCACTTCACGCCGGCGGATGGCGTTCACGATGCCCGAGCGCCAGGGCTCCTTCCAGCGTCGCCCGGCCCGCTCGATCAGCGAGTCGTAGATCGCATCGGGGATGACGTCGGCACGCGGCGTATACATCACGTGGCCGCCTTCGACCGCCCCCGTCTCGCGCATCAGCGCGTTGTGCCCGGCGTCGAACCAGGCCCAGCCGACGCGCGTGAGCGTCATGCTGCGGTCGATCAGCGGATAGACCGCCAGCAGTTCGTTGTCCTGCGGGAAAAAATCGACGCCACGAACGTGCCGTCGATCGGCTTCGGGAATCTCGGACTGACCCAGCCAGGCGACGTAGCCCGCGTAACGCGCATGGCATTGGTCGGCGGCCACATGACGGCGCACCACGCTGCGGTATCCATCCGCGCCGATCAGCAGGTCGCCGTGCCAGATCTCCCCGCGTTCGCTTCGCGCCGACACCGTATCGCCGTCCTGCCCGATCTCGACCACCTTGACGCCTTCGACGATGCGGATCGCCGGTTCTGCATCGGCGGCGGATCGAAGCGCGGTGTACACGTCCCACCATGCGTGCGGCAAGGCGCCCTGACGGATCGCGACATCGCCCAGCACGTCGGCCACGCGGCGATAGGCAACGCGACCGATGGTGCGTTCCAGCGGCGCGCCGGCAGCACGGATGGCCACGCCGCGCTGCGTGCGGCCGGCGGTGCGTTCCAGTACGGTGGACGAGATTCCGACGCGCGCCAGCGCTAGCGCGGTGGACAAGCCGCCAAGCGACCCGCCGACGATCAATGCTTCACGACGACTCATGTTGCGGTGTTGCCTGTCGTCATGCGCGCTGCCGGCGCGGGTTTTGTCACGGTATGTCGAGTCATCGGGGTCTTCCAGGGAATGTCGAAACGGAACCGGAACACATCGGGATCAAATGGCCGTGTACCCGCCATCCTCTTCGCGAGCGCTCCAGACACAACGAATGAACGGAGATCCGTGCGGCACCTGCCGCTTTCGTTGATGTCACCCAGATTAGCGGTTGAACCCTGGACAATCCATGCGATAACGTCTGTCATTCTTTGCAGATCGTCCAGGAGGGCCGGCCGGCAGATCGATGCGACCATTCGCGCGGTCCGTGCCGATCCGTCCCATCCGTGGACGCTCGCGGAACGGGAAACGATCGCCGGGAAGTCACGCGCGACGAACCGACCTGCGGCCGGCTGGCGTTATTCCCGCCGCTGCTGGCACCGCCGCAGCAACACTCACCCTGCCCGGCCATGGTTCAGGGATTTCATCGCGGAACAAGCCGCATCGCTATAGATGTCTTCGATCAGACGGACGCAGTACAGCGAAGCGACCGCGTTACATTGCTTGTTCCCACCAGCCGCGCGTGTTCACGTCAGCGGCGTCGGCGAGCGCTTCCAGTTCGGCGATTTCGTCTGTCGTGAGCGTGATCCTGCCGGCCCGCACCAGTCCGTCGACATGACGGGGCTTCGTCACGCCGATGATCGGCGTCGCCCCCTTGGCGATGGCCCATGCCGTCGCGACTTCGGGCGCTGCAGCACCCCGCTTGCGACCGATCGATGCGAGCGTGTCCGTCAGCACCTTCAAGCGAGGCAGCATGCCGTTGTAAGTTTCCGCCCGGTTGCTGCCTTCCGGCAGCGGGTGCTCCGGATCGTACTTGCCGCTCAGGGCACCCTGTTCAAGCACCATATATGCGAAGAACGGGATGCCCTGGTTGCGGCAGTAGTCCAGGATGCCGGCATGTTCGGCGCCGCGGTAGAGGAGGCTATAGTGGTTCTGGATGGCCTCGACCCGAAACCCGGCTTCCCCGAGAATGCGGTTGGCGCGTTCGATCTCGCTCAGGTTGTGATTCGAGACGCCGACGTGTTTGACCTTCCCGCTCTCCAGCAACGGGATGAGGTGCGGCGTCCACCGCGCCACATCCGCTGGATTGTGAATCCAGTACAGGTCGATGTAGTCGGTGCCGAGGCGGGCCAGGCTCTGCTCCAGCATGTCCGCCACCGGATCGGCGCCGGCTCCCGCGGCCTGCGGGGTAAACTTCGTCGAGAGCTGATAGTCGCTGCGCGCGAAGCGCTTCAGCACCTCGCCGAGTACGGTCTCCGAACGGCCCATGCCGTACACGATGGCGGTGTCCCAGAGGCTGAACCCGGCCGCGTGCGCGTTGTCGGCAACCTCCTCCAGGCCAGCCCGCGTGTGGCTGCTGCCGAAGTAGCCATTGCCGGTCTCGCCGCTGTCGCCCCAGGCCCACGTGCCCATTGCAATGATGGGCGGCGTCAGATTGTCAGGTGTCATGTCTGCTCCATATCGGTTACGCGGCCGGGGTTGGCGTAACCCCGGCGCGGCTGACACTGTGATGTGCCGCACCGCCGTCCCGTTAGCCTGATGCCCCAGGATTGCTGCTCGATCGTCCAGAAGCCGCGGTGCGCATTGCGTGCGCTTCGACGCTCGTGCGATAGTCCGTCTCATGGAAACACTGGCGGAAATTGCAGCGATCATTGGCCGAAACGTCTCGAAGGATGGTTTCCACGCGACGCCCATCGAACGCATGACGCTGGTTCGGTCGTCCACGGTGACGATGCCCATGCCGAGTGTTTGCCGGCCGCAACTGTGCCTCGTCGCGCAAGGGCACAAAGAGGTCACGCTGGACGACCGCGTCTTCAGATACGCGCCGGGTCGCTACGGGGTCGTCACGTACGACCTGCCGGTGACAGGCAAGGTGGTCGAGGCAACGCCTGACAAGCCCTACCTCTGCCTGTACCTCGATTTCGATCCGGTCATGCTGGGACACATGGCGTTGCGCGTGCCGCCGCCGGAAGCGCCATCCCCGCCCATCGGCAAGACCGTGTCCGACGCCAGCACCGGACTACTCGACGCCGCGCTACGCCTGCTTCGCCTGCTCGACGATCCGGCGGCGCTGCCCGTGCTCGGGCCGCTTGCGGAGCAGGAAGTTCTGTACCGCCTGCTCGCCGGCCCCGATGGCGCCAGAATGCGCCACATCACCTCCAGCCAAGGGCCGGTCGCCCAGGTCGGCCGTGCCATCGCCTGGATCACGCAAAACTTCCGGGAGCGCGTCAGCATCGAGCAACTCGCTGCTGAAGCGGGAATGAGTCCTTCGAGCCTGCACGACCATTTTCGCCGCGTCACGGCAATGACACCGCTGCAATTCCAGAAGCAACTCAGGCTCCAGGACGCCCGCAGCCTGATGCTGGTGCAAGGCATCGACGCTACGACTGCCGCTTTCTGCGTGGGTTACGAAAGCGCGTCGCAATTCACGCGCGAATATCGACGTCACTTTGGAGAACCGCCGGCGCGTGACATCGCCCGTCTGCGCGCTTCGCCGGGTTGGGTCGGGGTCGCTTGAGTCGTGATCGCCAGGACTCGATCTGGCGGGTCGTCGGGCCTGCAAGGAATCAGCTATCGATGGGGAATGCGTTTCTCCCTGGCGAGTTCGAGCGAATAGAGGAAAGTGCGTATCGGCGTCTTGCGATGACACCAACGCGCCTGATGCGCTCGTTCATCGTTGTACTGGTCGAGCCACGGATCAGGATCCATCCGCAATGTTCAGGCTGACGACGCACGTCGCCAAGCATGTTCCCGGCAATCGGAAAACCGGCCGACCGCCACCCTCTACGCAAGTCATGTGGCGAGACGTGCCTGCCGCTTTCGCCGGCACGCCAAATAAAACGGGCGAGAGGATGGCCCGTCGGTCCCTCCTCTCGCCCGACCCCGTGCAGTACGACCGGCCTTGCAACGATCGATATTTCCCGCTCCTACTTTATCGATCGTCCGGCAATGTGACCTTCACGAATCGACGGCTGGATATCGCGAGCCGATCGCGCATCGCCCACCAGATGCAGTTGATCCACACGCCCCCGCAACGCCGCCCAGATTTCGTTCTGCGACTCCCGGTAGCCCACCAGCACCACCGTGTCGGCCGGGATGCGCTCCGCCTGGGTTCCGAAAAGCGGCCTGATCTCGGCACTGCCGTGGTCGACCGACACCAGCGCCGACTGCGTGACGATGCGCAGCCGGCCCGCATTGTGCAGCCGGCGCAACGCAGCCTGCGTGCGCCCGGTGGTCTCGACGGCCGGGGCGAACATCAGGTGGCGCGTCACATAGGTCACCTCGACCCCGCGATTGATCAGCGCTTCGCAGCAGCCGATGGCTTCGTAGTGCCCGACATCGTCGAAAACCAGCGCCGTGCGCCCCAGGTCCTGCGGCGGCGCGATCGCCAGGTCCAGCGACGTCAGCACCGTCGCTTCGCGCGCAATCGGCACCTGCGCGGCCGGGTCGGCCGTCTGCCGGAACTCATGCACGTCCGCAGGCTGCGAGCCCGTGGCCACAATGACCGCGTCCGGCGCCTCGGCGAGCACGTCGTCCGCGTCCACGTAGGTCGACAGCCGCACGTCCGCACCCAGGCGATAGATCTCGTTCTCCAGCCAGATCGCAATGTCCCCGATCGGATGGAGTTTCGGCAGGTGTTTCGCGCAGTTCAGCAGGCCGCCCAGGTCGGACATCGCCTCGACCAGCGTCACGCGGTGCCCGGCGAGCAGCGCCGTGCGGGCCGCTTCCATGCCCGCCACGCCGCCACCCACCACCAGCACTTTGCGCGGCGTCTCGGCTTTGACGATCGTCTCGTCCGACAGCGTTTGCTCGTAGCCCACCGCCGGATTCACCGCGCAGCCCATCCGGCCGGCGAACGCGCCGCCCAGGCACCCCTGGTTGCAGCCGATGCACGGCCGCACCTCGGTGCCGCGCCCTTCCCGGCTCTTCACGACCAGCAACGGATCGGCGATCATCCCGCGCACGATGTTGATCATGTCGGCCTGCCCGGTCTTCAACGCCTGCTCGGCATCGTCCAGCGTCGCGTAGCGGCCCACGATGATGCGCGGCACCGTCACGCCTTCCGAAATGCGCTCGACGTGCGGCAACTGGTAGCCGACCGGCGCGTCCATGCCCGCATAGCGGTCGACGTGAAAGTAGTAGTCGCCGTGCGTGATGTTGACGAAATCGATCAGCCCCTCGGCCTGCGCCCGCAACGCGATCGCGTTGACGTCCTCGTCGGTGAGAATGCGCGGATCCGAGCTGCCGCCGATGCGCACGCCGAGCGCGAATTCCGGCGACGTCGCCGCGCGAATCGCGCGCAGCGTCTCCATGAACGCCCGGATGCGGTTGTCGAAGCTGCCGCCGTACGCATCGGTACGCTGGTTCAGCACCGGCGAGAAGAATTGCGAGAACAGGTAGCCGGCGCCGGCCAGCACCTCTACGCCGTCGAGCCCCGCGGCCTGCATGCGGACGGCCGCCTTCGCGTACGCGTCGATCACCTCTTCGATCTGGTCGGTGGTCATCGGAATCGGCGGCGCGACCGAGTAGCGCCCCGCCAGTGCCGATACGGCCCACGGCAGGCCGCCGTCCGCCGCCGGATCGGTGTAGCCGCCGTGCCAGAGCTGCGTGAACAACTTCATGCCGGTTGGTGCAATCGTATCGACCAGCTTGCGCATCGGCGCGATCGATCCGTCGTCGCTCGCCGTGAGCGAAAAGGTCGATGACGGGTGAACCGACGTGCTTTCGATGATCGACAACCCCGCGCCGCCTTTTGCGCGCGCCAGGTGATAGGCGATCAGGTCGTCGTTGACGTATCGGTTGGCCAGGCGCGTCGCATGCGCGGTGCGCACGATCCGGTTCGGAATCTCGACGGCGCCGATCCGGAGCGGTGAGAAAACATGCTTGTACATGGTCAGGCCACCGAACGCTTGGACGTGATGCCACCGTCGACCGTGACGATGGTGCCGCTGGTGTAACCCGAACGGGGCGACGCCAGATAGACGAACAGATCGGCGACTTCCTCGACCGTCGCCGCACGCCCCAGCGGATAGCCCGCCATCAGCTCGTCGGAACGCGCTTCGTCACCGAGCAGGCGGGCCGCGTGGTTTCGCAGCACCTTGGCGATGCGCTCGGTGCCGACCGGCCCCGGGTTGACGCCCACCACCCGAATGCCATCCTCGAGGCTGCGGCCGCCCAGCGCACACGTGAACGCCATCAACGCGGCATTGCCGGTCGAGCCCGCGATGTAGTTAAAGTCGAAGTTCTGGCCGCCATTGCCGATGTTGTTGAGAATCACGCCGCCGCCGCGCGCCTTCATCCCGGTGTAGATCGCGCGCGTCAGGTTGATGTAGCCGAACACCTTCAGCTCCCAGCCCTTGCGCCATGCTGCTTCATCGACGTCCCACAGCGTGCCGCCCGGAATCGCACCGGCGTTGTTGACCAGGACGTCGACGTCGCCGGCGAACGCGACGACCTCGTCGATCGCGCCGGGCGCCGTCATGTCCAGCGCCAGCACGTCCACGCGCACGTCATGCGCGGCGCGCAGCTCGGCTGCCAGCTGTTCCAGCTTGTCTGCAGAGCGTGCGGTCAAGACGAGGTGGCATCCCTCTGCGGCAAACGCCTTCGCGAGACCCTCGCCGATGCCCTGTGATGCGCCGGTGATCAGGACTCGCCGGCGTGCAAGTTTCATGTCCATTTTTGGGTTTCCGTACTTTCACTACACGACATGCGTCATTCCAGTTTCGACCCGGGGCGTGCGAGCGATGCAGCGACGTCCCTGCAGCCTTCTTCGAATATTGAACGCGGAACCGGGGTCTGGATCACCAGGCCGGTGCAACTATTCCGTACTTTGATAAACCGGCAGGAACCGTTCCGTACGCGTCGGGCGATGCACCGCCAGGCTTTCCCGAACGAGGTTTCACCGGCACCATCCGGATACGCTCACGACGACGACTTGCCGCTCCGCTCCGCCGAATGAACGACACGCGCTTGCGCGGACATCGCCGCGAAAAGCGGCTTCGATCGAGAAACGGACGTGCCAGGAATCGATTGATTCGAATGCCGTTGGCCCCGCGTGCACGCACGCGGCGGCACGATGTAGCCGATCGACAGAACGACCGTGATTACCTGGTGGGAATTCGTGAAATGCGTCTCCGTCATTCTTTTGCTCGTTCATTGATGGTCGAGCGTCGGGATAGCGTCGTCAATTGAGCGATGCGCTCCGTCCCGTGCTTTGGAAGCCCCCGCTCTGCAGAGGCGTACGCGGTCTTGCCGCGTTGCGGATGCTTTCAAAGTACGGAAACTTGCGCGCGTTTCAATTGCGGCTCCCTCCTCTCGTACTTTTCAATCAGGACTGACGTGATGCAAAACAGGCGCGGCAACGGCAGCATCCCGGCCGCCGCCGGAAACGCTTCGATATCCCGGGCACACGTCGATACGCGCTACCTGACACGCTTCCAGAGGAGACACTCATGACAGACAAATCAGCGCTCAAGGCCGAGTTCGAACGACTACACGGCTACTGGAGCGACGTGCACGACCAGGCGCTCGCGGAGGATCCTGTCTTCTTCAACGATTACCTGGTGATGGCCCGCGCCGCACTGGATGCCGGCCATCTCGAGCCCAAGCTCTGCGATCTCGTCATGATCGCGGCAAGCGCGAGCGTCACGCACCTTAACGGCGACGCGGTTGCGCTGCACATCCAGGGCGCGCTGCGTCACGGCGCCACGCGCCAGGAAATCGCGGAGGCCTTGCAGATCTCGTCGGTGCTCGGCATTCACTCGTACATGGTCGGCGTACCCGTACTGTTCGAGGAAATCGAGGCAAACGGCCAGTCGGTCGATGCGGCATTTCCGCTCGACGAGAAATTCGAGCAGGTCAAATCGGCGTTCACTGCCAGCCGCGGCTACTGGAGCGATCAACTGACGGCGATGGTCCGCAGTTCGCCGGCGTTTTTCGACGGCTATACCGCGTTCTCGTCGACGCCCTGGCGCGAGGGCACCCTGGCGCCCGTCGTCAAGGAACTGCTGTATGTGGCGATCGACGTATCGACCACCCACATGTTCGAGCCGGGCGTGCGCATTCATACGCGCAATGCGCTGCGCTACGGCGCGACACCGGCGCAAGTGCTCCAGGTCATGCAGATCGTCAGTTGCCTCGGCATGCAGAGTTTCCTGCTCGGCGTTCCGCCGCTGCGGCGGGCTGCGGCGTAGCCCGCGAGCATCACGCCTGAACGGCACGCCCCCGAACGCGCGTGCCGTTCCGCTCCTCGACGTACCGGAGGATCGACGTAAAGTCCTCGCCGCCCCGGCCGGCTTCATACGCCGCGTGCCAGACGTCCCGCGCACGTTCGATGGCCGGCATCGCCACGTCCATCAGGCGTGCCTCGGCAAGGCCGAGCGCCATGTCTTTCTCGATCACGGCGAGCGCGGCACCGAAGTCGAATGCCCCCGACACGGCCCGGCTCATGATCTTCGAGCACGCGAAACTCTGGCCGGAACCGGAGTCGATCAACCGCATCATCCTGTCCGCGTCGAGGCCGGCTTTCGCGCCCATCGCGAGCCCCTCGGCACAGACCACCAGGTTGGCCGCCATCACGACGTTGTTCACGATCTTCATGATCTGCGCCATGCCGGGGCGGTCCCCCATCGGAAACACTTCCTTGCCGATACGCTCAAGCAGCGGCGACACCTGCTCGACCGCGGACGGCATGCCCGATACCAGCATCGCGAGCGTGCCGGCTCGCGCCGCGGACGGGCCGCCGGAAACCGGCGCGTCGACGATATCGATCCCGCGTTGCGCGAGACCCTCGCCGATTCGCTCGATCATGTCCTGGCCGATCGTCGACATCTCCACGTAAAGACGAACCGCCGAACCGTGCACGACGCCGTCCGGCCCGAGGCCGACCGCCAGCGACACGTCCCGGTTCGGCAAGCACGCGAAGACGATGCTCGCCGCATCGGCGACCGCACGCGGCGACGCGTGCGCGACGGCGCCGCCATCGACGAACGGCGCCAGCGCCTGCGCAGACGGATCGTACACATGCAGCCGGCAGGCCTGCCCCAGCAGGCGTTCAGCCATCGGCGCCCCCATCTTCCCCAGCCCCAGAAAGCCGATGTCCATTACTGATGTCATGACACCCTCGAACAAGCTTGTGAATGGTCGATGCAACCGCACGCGCTGCCGCGGCGGTTCATCTCGTCGTCGTGGTCGCTTCAGCGCGGCGGCGGCTGCAGATTCAAAGCCCTGCAGGCTCGCAGCGACTTCACGCGCGATGGATACCGCGCGTCACGCCTCGATTGCCTGAACATCGGCGATCACGAAGCCGCGATAGTCATCGCGGACGACGTCGTCGCAAATCGCGCGATACCGGTGAAACCCGCCCACATACGGCATGAATACGCGTGGCTTGCCCGGCACGTTCGCGCCCGTGTACCACGACTCCGCCAGCGGATACAGCGTCGCGTCGGCCACCTCGTTGACATGCTCGACCCAGCGCGTTTCCGCGTCCGGATCCGGCTCGATGGTCGCGGTGCCGTGCGCGGCGAGCTTGCCGATGCAATCGGTGATCCAGTTCATGTGCTGTTCGATCGCGCACACCATGTTCGACTTCACCGACGGGCTGCCCGGACCGGTCACGATGAACAGGTTGGGGAACCCTGCCGTCATCAGCCCGAGATAGGTGCGCGGCCCGTGCACCCATTTCTGCTTCAGCGGCAGGCCGTCGCGTCCGCGGATATCGATGTCGGCCAGTGCGCCGGTGATCGCATCGAAGCCGGTCGCGAACACGATCGTGTCGAGCGCATAGTCGCCCGTAGCGGTCTTCACGCCCGTTTCCGTGATTTCGACGATCGGCGCCGACTTCGTGTCGACCAGCGTCACGTTCGGCAGGTTGAAGGTCTCGTAATAGCCGGTGTCGAGACACAGGCGCCGCGCGCCGATCGGGTAGTCCTTCGGCACGAGCAACTCGGCGGTCGCCTGATTCTTCACCGTACTGCGGATCTTGTTGCGGACGAACTCCGCGGCCGTGTCGTTCGCAGCCTTGTTGGTCAGCAGGTCCTTGTACGCATACAGGAAGCTGATACTGCCGCCGGCCTTCCATTTTTCCTCGAACGTGGCGAGACGATCCTCGGGCGTGTCGTCCAGGGCGTTCTTCGTCGGCGCCGCGTGCCCGGCGATACCAAAGGGCGTGTTCTGCGCTTCGGCCCGCCAGAATTCGTAACGCGCCTTGTGCCGGCCAAGTTCGTCGCCGGACAGCGCGCGGTTACGAGCCGGCAGCGTGAAGTTTGCCGTGCGCTGAAACACGAACAGCTCGCTCGCCTGCTTCGCGACGATGGGAATGACCTGGATGCCGGACGAACCCGTACCGATCACGCCCACCCGTCGCCCGGTGAAGTCGACCGGCTCGTCGGGCCAGAGACCGGTGTGATACCAGTCGCCCTTGAAGGTATCGAGCCCCTTGAATTCCGGCACGCGCGGCAACGACAGATTGCCGGTCGCCATCACGCAGAAACGTGCGGTGACCACCTGCCCGTCGACGGTTTCGACACGCCAGACGCCGTTCGACTCGTCGAAGTTTGCCGACTGCACGCGGGTGTTCAGCCGGATGTCGCGGCGAAGATCGAAGCGATCGGCGACGTGATTGATGTATCGGAGAATATCGCCCTGTGCGGAGAATCGTTCCGGCCAGTTCCATTCCTGCTGGAGGTCGTCGGAAAACGAATACGAGTACTCGACGCTGTCCACATCGCATCGCGCGCCGGGATATCGGTTCCAGAACCACGTGCCACCGATGCCGCTGCCCGCTTCGAGCGCTTGCGCACGCAGGCCCAGCTTGCGGAACTTGTACAGCGCGTAAAGGCCGGCGAATCCGGCGCCGACGACGATCACGTCGAGATCCGGTGCGGCAGGTGCGCCGTCACGACGCGTCGATACGGTTTCGTCAGGGTATTGCATGGCGTGTCTCCAGTGTTGTCATCCCGTGCGGACTCCATTGGAGACCTGCCTACCCTGCCCGACAATCGAGAGCACCATGCCTTCCCGTGCTTTGAAAGTTCACGCGGCAGACAGCACAAATCCGGTGCAGTAGAATTTCAAAGCACGGGAGCCCCCATTCTTGTCGACCGGACCTGCATGACCGATGCGCGAGGTTTGCCTCGGCAATCTCGCGCCTGCGACGCACGATCCGACGCGCCACCCAACCATCGACTCGACACCACGATGCAACCCGAAAGATCGCTGCCCCGGCACGCGGGCAAGAAGTCCCTCAGCGGACCCTATGGAATTGATCTGGCGTGGCCCCGTACATCGCGCAGCAATCAGGCCGATGGCACCGTCGTCGTGGCGCCGGTCGCGCGCGGCTTGTCGATTCTCTCCGCGTTTACGCCGGACAAGCCGTCGCTCGGCAACCAGGAAATCGCGGACGCGACCGGCATTCCCGCACCGACCGTACTGCGTCTGCTGCGCTCGCTGGTCGCGCTCGGCTACCTGCATCGGGACGACAAGAGCAAACGGTATTCGCTGGCATCGGCTTCGCTGGCCTTGGGCTATGCCGCGATCGCCGACCCCGAGATGCTGCGGCTCGCCAGTATCGAAATGCGGGCATTCGCGGAAGCGACGGATACGTACGTCCTGCTCGGCACACGTGATCGACTCGATGTGATCCTGCTGGAAACGCACGTCAACCGCCGCTCGCTGCTGGAATTGCAGCTGTCGCCCGGCATGCACGTGCCGATCGCGTATTCGATGATGGGCTGGGCGTTGCTGGCGGCGCTCCCGGAAGACGAACGGCAGTATCTGCGGACCCAGGTGGAGCGCCATGCCGGCGACGCGTGGCCGCCAGCCATTCGCCACCGGATGAACGACAAGATCGCGCAGGTGCATGAACTCGGCTTCTGCATGCTGCATGGCGAATGGGAGCCCGAGCTGACCTGCGTGGCCGCGCCGCTGACGCTGCCCGGTCGCCCGCCCCTCGTGCTGTGCTGCGTCGGCCGCACCGCGCGGGTTGCGCAGGCGGCCGTCGAGCGGGAACTCGGCTCGCGGCTCGTCGCGTGTGCCCGCGTACTGCAGGAACGCTTGCCCGCGCGCCGCTGACCCTTCTCGCCGCCCCACACGACCGCAGGTGCCGCCATGCCTCACGAAGCCGAAAAAACGACGATGACGCTCGAACGCGGGATGCAGGTGCTCAATGCATTTCATGCGGAGCGCATCGCGCTGACGAACGGTGACCTCGTCCAGCGAACCGGCCTGTCGCGCTCGGTCGTGTCCCGCCTGACCTCCACGCTGATTCAACTGGGATTCATCCGCCGCGTGGCGGGCGGCCCCCGCTTCGAACTGGCGGCCGGCATCTTCGGCATCGGCCACACCTACCTGGAAACCAATCCCGTCACGCGGCTGGCGCAGCCGCTCATGCAACGGCTGGCCGACACGCTCGGCGCGGCGGTTGCGCTCGCCGTACCGCACCGGCTCGAGATGCTGTACGTCGCCCATTGCTACAGCGTGCGGAATTCGACACTGCAGCTCGGCGTCGGGTCGCTGCTGCCGATGAGCACGACGTCGATCGGCAAGGCCTGGCTGTGGGGGCTGCCGGAAGACGCGCGTAACGACTACATCGCGCGTTTGCTGAAAGCGGCGGATGCGCGCGCGCCTGCGTTGAAGGCGAGCTTCGACGTCGCGTTCGACGAACTCGATTCGACCGGCGTCTGTACGTCGATCGGCGAGTTTCAACATGACGTGTACGGCATCGCGTTGCCGATCAGCATCGGACGCTTCGCGACGCCGATGGCACTGAGCTGCGGCGCGGTGGACCTGCATCCCGACATCGACGCGATCAGGAACCGGATCGCACCGCCACTCAAGCTGGCGGCGGCCGAGCTCGCCGCCGCGCTTCGCGACGTCCCGTTCATGCCTTGAGACCGGGCCCGGGCGAGCCAGGCCGCGCCTCGCACGCGAGCCGGCGCAGGCCTCGCTAGGCCATCGCCGCCGTATATCGGGCCATCTGGTAGTCGCTGTCGCCGAACAGCGGATCGAACATCGTCAGTCGCTTGAAATAGTCGCCGACCTCGAGCTCATCGGTCATCCCCATCCCGCCGTGAAGCTGCACGGCCTGCTGGCCGACGTAACGTCCGGCTTTCGCCACCATCACCTTCGCGGCCGCAATCTTGCGCGTGCGTTCGTCCGCCCCGGTTTCGTCGAGCGCCTGGGCCGCGACGTAGGCCATCGACAGCGCAATCTCCTTCTGGATCAGCATGTCGGCCATCCGGTGCTGCAACGCCTGGAACGCGCCGAGCGGCTTGCCGAACTGCTGGCGCGTGCGCAGATACTCGGCGGTGATCTCGATCAGCCGCTCCATCGCGCCCGATGCCTCCGCGCATAGCGCCGCGATGCCGTGGTCGATGCCATGCTGAAGCGCATCGACGCCGCCTTCGATCATCGCGTCCGCCGCCACGGTCACGCCGTCGAGCGTGATATCCGCGGCACGCAACCCGTCCATCGTCGGATAGCCCGCCACCGTCACGCCATCGGCATCGCGCGGCACCACGAACAAGCCGATGTCGCCCGAGCCCGCGAGGCGCGCGGTCACGAGCAGCGCGTCGGCCACCTCGCCATGCCACGCGAGCGCTTTCCGGCCGGTGATCACGTAGCCGTCGCCGCTGCGTTCGGCGGCCGTACGCACGGCGTCCGCGCAATAGCGCGACTGGGGTTCGAGATACGCCACCGACACGATCTTCTCGCCGCTCGCGATGGCCGGCAGCCAGGCCTGCTTCTGCGCATCGTTGCCGTACCGGCCGAACACCGCGCCCGCCACCACCGCCGACGGCACCACGGGCTCGAGCGCGAGCCCGCGGCCGAGTTCGCGCTGCACGACGAGACGGCTCGCCGGCCCTTCGCCGAAGCCGCCGTGGTCGGCGTCGATCGTGAGCCCCAGCACGCCCAGCTCGCCGAGCGACGACCACACCGCGCGATCGAACGCGCCGGCTTCGCGCGAACGCTTGCGACGCCGCTCGAACGCATATTCGGTCTCCACGAACCGGCGCAGGCTGTCGGCCATCATCTGCTGCTCTTCGCTGTAGGTAAAGTCCATGCCTGCTCCTTAGAAACCGAGAATCATCTTCGAGATGATGTTCTTCTGAACCTCCGTCGCGCCGCCGAAGATCGAGATCTTGCGCATGTCGAAGTACGTCGATGCCGCGGGCGATGCCCAGTCCGGCCCGCTCACCGGCTGAATGACGCCGTCGAGCAACCAGTCCGGCGAGTACGGCCAGCCGTGCGGCCCGGCCACCTCCTGCTGCAGCATCGCGATGTCCTGCTGGATTTCGGAACCGCGAATCTTCAGGATCGACGCTTCCGGCCCCGGCGCCTTGCCGGCGCCCTGCGTGGCGACGCGCAGCAGCAGCATCTCGAGCGCCATCACGTCCATCTCGATCCGCGCGATCTTGTCGCGCATCCGGGCGTCGTCGATCATCACGCCGCCGGCGCCGTCCGGCGTGATCTGCGCGTAGTGCCTGAGCTGGCGCAGCTCGCGGTAGCAGTGGCCGATGCCCGCAATGCCGGTGCGCTCGTGCCCGAGCAGATACTTCGCGTAAGTCCAGCCCTTGTTCTCCTCGCCGACCAGGTTCTCGACCGGTACCTCGACCTCCTCGAGCCACGTTTCATTGACGTCGTGGCCGCCGTCGAGCGTCACGATCGGGCGGACGGTCACGCCGGGCGTCTTCATGTCGATCAGCAGCAGCGAGATGCCTTCCTGCGGCTTCGCGTCCGGGTCGGTGCGAACCAGGCAGAAGATCCAGTCGGCGAAATGCGCCATCGTCGTCCAGGTCTTCTGTCCGGTGACGACATACTTGTCGCCCTTGCGCACCGCGCGCGTCTTCAGCGAGGCGAGATCGCTGCCCGCGCCCGGCTCGGAATAACCCTGGCACCAGAAGTCGTCCATGTCCGGAATGCGCGGCAGAAACCGCGCCTGCATCTGCGGCGACGCATACTTCATCAGCACCGGCCCGATCATCAGCAGACCGAACGGCAGCAGGCGCGGCGCGCCGAGCTTGAACGACTCGATCTCGAAGATGAGGCGCTGCAGCGGGCTCCAGCCGGTGCCGCCGTGCTCCTTCGGCCAGGCCGGCGCCCCCCAGCCGTGGGCGTTCAGGATCCGGTGCCATCGCACATAGTCGTCCTTCTCGACGCGGCGGTGCCCCAGAACCTTGTCCCGGATATCGTTCGGCAAGTTCGCGTCGACGAACGCGCGCACTTCTTCGCGGAATGCGTGTTCCGCCGCGGTGTAACGCAGGTCCATCCTGATGTCCTCCTCGATGCTCGACGTGCGCGCGACGACAGCACGCGCAATCGGTTTGTTTCTGTCGCTATCGAGTGTGTTGGACCGTGATACGCGGTGCAACTGGTATTCGGCGAACGCGGCATTCGGCATCCGCGAACCGGCCGGCTGAGTTCGTTGGTCCTGCGAATACACCGTGACCGAACCCGGCCGAAGCGTTCGGAAAGCGCGAACCCCGCCGTCGCGACTTGCGATTTGAACCTGCCGGGACGCCTTGTTACATTGAATTCACCGAAACCCGCACGCATGCATCGCGCAACCGGGTTTCCCCGCGACGACGCGCCACCCGTCACACGGGCGGCAAGCGTCGCGCTGCGCGATCGAACGGTCGTCGAACATCCATCAAAACAGGAGGCAGACTTGTCCAGGTTGAAAACCCCGTTGTGCGAACTGCTCAACATCGAATACCCGATTCTCCAGGCCGGCATGGGCGGCGTGGCGTTCGGCCCGCTGGCCGCCGCCGTGTCGAAGGCCGGCGGCCTCGGCACGATCGCCGCGATTTCGCCGACGCCCGAGCGCGTCGAACAGGAAATCAAGCTCGTGCGCAGCCTGACCGACAAGCCGCTGTGCGTCGATATCGGCTTCCCGCTGCGCGCGCCCAAGAACCTCGCGTCGATCAAGATCGAGAATCTGCCGTCGCCGATCGTTCAACTGCAAAAGGAAATCGAGGCGCTCGGCATCGAGGTCAAGCCCGTCGACGATCAGGCGATGGGCATCGAGGACGCGAAAACCAAGCTGGAGATCTGCTTCGCGCACAAGGTCGAAGTCATCGCCTGCGCGCTGGGCACGCCGGCGTGGGTCGTCGACGAATGCCACGCGCGCGGCGTCAAGGTCATCAGCATGGTCGGCTCGGCCCGCCATGCGAAGGCCGCGATCAAGGCCGGCACCGACGTCGTCGTGGTGCAAGGCACCGAAGGGGGCGGCCATACCGGCGACGTCGGCCTGATCACCCTGCTCGCGGAAGTGCTCGAGTTCTCGCCGGTGCCGGTGGTCGCGGCCGGCGGCATCGTGACGGGCGCGCAAATCGCCGCCGTGCTGACCCAGGGCGCGCAGGGCGTGTGGGTCGGGACGCGCTTCATCGGCAGCCAGGAAGCAACGGTCGGCCCGAACTACAAGCAGTCGATCGTCGAGGCCGGCTACGACCAGACCATTCGCTCGCTGCTGTTCGACGGCCTGTACGTGCGCCAGCTCAAGAACCGCTACACCGAGGTGTGGGAAGGCCACGAGGACGAAATGCTGCCGTATCCCGAGCAGCGCGTCGCGATCGGGCCGGTCCGCTTCGCGTCGGTTGAAGCGGATCTGAAGGATCATCAGCCGCTGCCGGCGGGCCAGGGCTCCAGCCTGATCCGCGACGTGCCGCCGGCCGGCGACGTGCTGCGCCGCCTGGTCGATGAAACGGTGGCGACGCTCAAGGACTCACGCGGCCGCGTCGAATTCGCCTGATCGGCAGCACTGAAAATGCCGGACCGGCGGCAACACGGTCCGGCACTTCACTATCGGCCGCGCGCCGAAATACCTCGTGCGGGCCCGGTCTGGACTGGCCCGACACGAAAAGACTCAAGCGGCACATTCAGACTGGCGACTACCTGGATCGAGCAACGTCAATGTTGTGCCGGGCAATCAATCGCGCCCTCACGCTCGTCGATATTTCACAAGCCGTCACTCAGACAGACTCGCTGACCATGCGAACTCCGGATCGACGACCATCCGGACGAAAAATGAAAACGACAGACGTCCACCTCGAAGGAGAGAGCCCGCCTCCTCCGGCTTGATCACGAAAATCAAACACCCATATCCGTGATCAAAATATCCAAAGAATCAAAACAATCCGGAGGCCAACGCAATAAATAGATAATCACCAATCCGCACTTCACCGCCGAAAGCATATCAAACCGACCCAAACAAGAAGTCGAGAAGAATCAAACGGAGACAAGTGATGTGGAAGCTATTTTCAGCCAGCCTGCTGGCGTGCCTGATTTCGTCCGAAGCTTTTTCAGCGCAAGGTGTTGCGTACGGAGGGCCGGTCGGAGGAACCGACATACAGAATGCAGTCTTGCCGGACAAAGCCGGATTTTACGGGGGGCTGGTTGTCGGTTACGTGAAATCCTATTCGCTCATAGGGAATGGCGGCCAGAATTCCATTGCCGATTTCTCAACGTCGAGCGGCCTGAGCGAATTCGCGCTTCTTTACATCTATCCGTTCAAGTTGTTTGGAGGAACGCTGGGCACGATGGTCGCGGACGGCGGCGGCATCGGGCGGGTCAAGCTCAACGACAGACACGAGTCATGGCGGGGATTCAATGACGTCTACTCTGACATCCTGATGTGGAGCACCCATGTCGGAGACAATCCGGTGAGAGGGCTGACGGTCAAACTGGCGTACTCGATGATGCTCGCGGCAGGTACCTACGATTCCAAGCGGATTGTCTCGACGGGTCAGAACACGTTCTACTACATCCCGAATTTCGCGCTCACCTACCTGACCGGCCCCAACCGCCTGGGTGATGGCCTGGAACTCGACGGGCATGTCTTCTTTGATATTGCGGGCAGAAACCCGACGACGAATTACAACAATGGGCTGGTCATCGATATCGACGCCGCGATCAGTGAAATAATCGGGCGCTGGCAGAT
This sequence comes from Burkholderia sp. Ac-20392, assembly GCF_017104585.1. Taxonomy (NCBI): domain Bacteria; kingdom Pseudomonadati; phylum Pseudomonadota; class Betaproteobacteria; order Burkholderiales; family Burkholderiaceae; genus Burkholderia; species Burkholderia sp. Ac-20392. The sequence goes on along the minus strand of NZ_JAAGPB010000002.1, from coordinate 49,285 downwards.
TGGCGTCGCCGGTTATTATGCTCGCCAGGTCACCGAGGATCGACAAAACGGCCAGCTCGTACCCGGAGACCGCTTTGGCATTGCGGTGGCCGGCCCGGTAATCGCGTACAGCATCCCGGAATGGGGCGCGAGCGTCAAACTCAAGGCTCAATTTGGAATTTGGGCGAGAAACACGGCCAAGGCAAATGGCTTGCTGCTGTTTTTCAGCAAAGCGTTCTGATCGAATCGATTGTTCCTGGCTGGAACGATCACCGGGCGCGGACAAACCACTGGCCGCGCCCGATTTTGCGTATGACTCGATCGAAATCGCAGGACTGGTAACGTCAGCCGGCGTCCCGGTCTCTACGGGGCGCCGGCGCGGGAACGATAACGACCATGCGCCGAGGTCCATCTTGTAGAACGGCTCGACGTGACGTTCGACGCGGGTGACGGGTCTCGCAACCTCCACCGGGCACCCGGAAGCGTTGAATCTGGTCTACCGCAACTTGCCCTTCTGCCGCGACGACCCGTGCACGGACACTCGCCAACATACGCTCCGAGTCGGGATTCGCGGTGAACGACCTTCGACCGGTCACATGTGTACCTGAATTCGAGCCGAGAGGCTCGAGATCAACCACTTGCCGTCGACGCGAACATAGTCGCATTCCATCGTTTCAAAACCCAGGCCGATCTTCAGGCCGCGCGCTTTGGGATCCGTGCCTACGCCCTGAATCCACCAGATGCCATTCGCCTTGTCGGCACTGTCGAACTCGATCTGCGGCATGAGTCCGAGGTGAACCGAGCGCTCTGCGCCGACGAACTGCTTGAGGAATGACACGAACGTATCCGGCCCGTTCAGTACCACAGGTTGCGTCAGTTTCACGGCTTCCGCCGGTGTCTCGTCCGAGAACGAAATCGTGACATCGTGAGTGAGCAGCCCCGCGATCTTGTCTTTTTCGTAATCGACCGCCCTGAAAAATTTGTACTGAAGCGTCTTGATATCTTCAATGGCAACCAGTCGATCAATATCTGAAATCACTTTACGTCTCCTTTTGATTATTCAATTTTTAATAAAGGCGATGTTGCGCAAGCGTTTCTGCATTTTATTCAACCAACAAACTGCTTTCGGATCGTATAAGCCGCATGTCAAACATTCAAATCGTCATCCGCGAAGCGCGTGTTCTCCTTTCGCGAACCGGGTGATTGCCGTTACGCGGCGACGCGCTCGAATACCGCCGCGAGCCCCTGGCCGCCGCCGATGCACATCGTCTCGAGCCCGTAGCGCCCCGCGCGGCGTTCGAGTTCGCGCAGCATCGTCGCGAGAATCCGCACGCCGGTCGCGCCGACCGGATGGCCGAGCGAAATGCCGGAACCGTTGACGTTCAGCCGCTCGTAATCGCCGGCGTCGAATCCCAAGCCCGCCGTGCAGGCGAGCACCTGCGCCGCGAAGGCCTCGTTCAGCTCGATCAGGTCGAGATCCTTCAACGCGAGGCCCGCGCGCCGCAATGCGAGCTCGGTCGCGGGCACGGGGCCGATCCCCATCCGCTCCGGCTCGACGCCGGCGACCGCCCACGTGACGAGGCGCGCAAGCGGGCGCAGGCCGAGTTCGGCCGCCTGCTCCGGCGTCGTCACGATGCAAACGGCCGCACCGTCGTTCTGCCCGCTCGCGTTGCCGGCCGTCACCGTCGATTCCGCATCGACCTTCTGGCGGACCGGGCGCAGCGCGGCCAGGCTTTCCATCGTCACGTCCGCGCGCGGATGCTCGTCGCGATCGACGAGCGTAGCGCCGCCTTTCGTCTTCACCTGCACCGGTACGATCTCGTCGCCAAAGCGACCAGATTCGTGCGCGGCGATCGCGCGGCTGTGCGACCGGTACGCGAGCGTGTCCTGCGCGTCGCGCGTGATCCCGTATTCGCGTCGCAGGTTCTCGGCGGTCTCGAGCATCCCGCCTTCGACCGGATGATGGCGGCCGCCGGACGTGATGCGCCCGCGCGCGATCCGGTCCCACAGCGGCGACGAATCGCCGCGCAGGCCGCCCCAGCGTGCGCCGAGCATGTAGTGCTCCGCCTGGCTCATGCTCTCGGCGCCGCCGGCAAGCACCAGGTCGGCCGCGCCGGTCTGCACGCGCATCGCCGCATCGATCACCGCCTGCAGGCCCGATCCGCACCGACGGTCGAGCTGCAGCCCGGGCACGCGAATGCCGAGGCCCGCGTCGAGGCTCGCGACGCGACCGATCGCCGGCGCCTCACCGTTCGGGTAGCACTGGCCGAAGATCACGTCGTCGATCCGCGCGGGGTCGAGCGCCGTGCGCCGCACCAGCTCGCGGATCACCGTCTCGGCCAGCGTCGCGGCCGGAATGTCCTTGAACACGCCGCCGTAGCGCCCCACCGGCGTGCGCACCGGTTCGCAGATCACTGCCTGTCTCATGAGAACCTCGTTTCGATTGAATGAAGCGGGATGAACCGGCGGCGATCGTCGCGCATCGCCAAGCGGTCGCCCTAGATTACGCGCCAATCCCGCCATCTGCGATCTCGCACGCATCGAGCGCGAACCGGCGGCCGTCGATCTCGCCGTTCTCGATCACCACGTCGGCGCGGCCGTCGCCGGCCGCCTTCGCTTCATTGTTCAGGGGCGCGCGCGGCAAACCACCTTGCACGCGCGCCGTGCGCTTACTTCGGGCGCAGCATCATCAGGCCGGTACGCACTGCCGTGCAGACTTCCTCGTCGCGCTGGTTGAGCGCAACGTGGCGGAACACGACGATGCCCGAGTCGCTGCGGCTTTTCGACAGCCGCGCGTTGACGATCTCGGTACGTACGCGAATCGTGTCGCCGTGGAAGGTGGGCTTCGGAAACTTGATCTCCTGGAAGCCGAGGTTGCCGAGCGTCGTGCCGAGCGTCGTTTCATACACGGTGATGCCCGCGACGAGCGCCAGCAGGAACATGCTGTTGACGAGCCGCTGCCCGTAGATCGAGCCCTTGCTGTACTCGGCATCGATGTGCAGCGGCGCGCAGTTGTACGTCATCGCGGAAAACAGCACGTTGTCGGTTTCCGTCACGGTGCGGCGGATCGCGTGTTCGACCACGAGGCCTTCACGGCAATCTTCGAAATAGAGTCCGGGCATTTGTCTGGTTCCTTGTTCAGTCAGTGATTGAGGGATTTCGCCCGCGCAACGATCTCGTGCGCGGTCTTGACGTGGGCGATGTCGATGTGTTCGCCGTCATAGATGCACGATGCGCGGCCGCCGGCCTGCGCCTCGTCGAGCGCGGCGATCATGCCTTCGTAGTACGCGACTTCGTCGGGCGACGGGCTGTACACGTCGTTGATCGTCGCGACGTTAGACGGATGCAGCGCGAGTTCGCCGGACATGCCGAGATTGCGGTCGAGCAGCGACGACTTGCGCAACCCGTCGAGATCCTTGACCTGCTGCCACACGCCGCCGATCGCATGCTTGCCGGCCGCACGCGCGGCCATCACGGCGCGCGACTTGAAGTACAGGCTTTCGCGGCCGTCGGGCGTCCACACATAGCCGAGTGCACGCGCGACGTCCGCGTTCTTCGCCGTTGCGCCGACGATCGCGCCGACGCGCTCGCGCGACGCGATTTCATACGCGAACTGCAGCGAACGCGCGGTCTCGAGCAGCGGTATCACGCGCGTCGAGCCGAGCGCCGCGCCGTTGCGGAATTCCGCCTCGGTGAGCATCATCGATACGCAGTCGATGTCCTCGGGCCCGACGGGCTTCGAGATCACGATCCCCTCCACGTGCGGCCCGACCACTGCGAGGATGTCGTCGAAGTCGTACAGGTACGGGCTGCGGTTGATCCGGACGTACACGCGCTGCCGCTGCTCGGCCAGCCATGCCAGCTTCGAGCGGACGACCGCGCGGGCCTCGACCTTCAGCGGCACGGGTACGCTGTCTTCGAGATCGAGAATCAGCGCGTCCGCTTTCGCGGTAACCGATTTCTCGATCCAGTCCGGCTTGTTGCCCGGCACGAACAGCAGCGATCGGGCCGGCCTCATGACATTCGTAGTCACATTTGTCTCCTGGTTGCCTGGTTGATGCGGAAAAATGATGGGGCGTCGCGCTGGCGTCACTTCATGCGGTGACGGAAATCCAGTGGACGCTCCTGGGTATGCGCGCACGCCTTTGTGCGATTCATCGGGCGCGTACATGCAGTCGGACGTGCCGGCGTTCGCGTGTATGTCGCCGCCGTTTCCGAACGCGTTGCGTATGTCCCGTTCTGCCGATTGATCGTGGTCGTTGCCACGCGATGGAGTATCGACACGACGAGATCCTCGAAGCGCTCGCTCATCTTCCATCCACCGCACTTGAAATGCCGTGCCGGCTTGCCGCCGCCGCGATCGCATCCAGCGTCTCGGGGTTGGCCAGCGAAGACAGGTCGCCGGGCGGAAGACCAAGGCATGCGGCACGCACCGCGCGGCGCATGATCTTCATGTTGCGTGTCTTGGGCAGATCGTCGACGAACAGCACGAGCGCCGGCCGAAACGCGGTGCCGAGCCCCGAGACGACGGCCGCGCTCAACGCGTTCTCGACGTCCGCGCCGGCGGCCACACCCGGCATCAACGTGACCACGAGACCGACGGTCTCGCCCTTGACGCGGTCGGGCACGCCGATCGCCGCCGCTTCGGCGACTTGCCCCGTCGCCAGCACGAGCGTCTCGATCTCGGACGGCCCGGTGCGTTTGCCGGCGACTTTCAGCGTATCGTCGGCGCGGCCGAGCACGTACCAGAACCCGTCCTCGTCGATCGCCGCGCGATCGCCGTGCCGCCACATTCCGGGCGTCGTGCCCCAGTAGCTGGCCAGGTAGCGTTCGTTGTCGTGCCACAGCCCGCGCGTGAGGCCGATCGACGGCCCGCGCAACGCGAGCTCGCCGGTGCCGCCCGGCCCGACCGACCGGCCCGCGTCGTCGACGACATCCGCCCCCATGCCTGGAATCGGGCCCGCGAACGCACACGGCTTCAGCGGATGAATCACGGTGCCGGTCACGATGCCGCCGCCCACTTCGGTGCCGCCCGAATAATTGATGATCGGCCGGCTGCCGCCGCACACCTTGTCGAACATCCAGCGCCACGCGTCGACCGTCCACGCCTCGCCGGTCGACAGCGCGATCCGCAACGCGGAAAGATCGCGGTTTTCGATGCCCGCGCCGCCCGCCTGCATGAAGCTGCGCACGATCGTCGGCGCGATGCCGAGCACGCTCACGCGATGCTGTTCCATCAGCCGCCAGAACCGCCCCCCGTCGGGGAAATCGTGCGCGCCTTCGGCCATCACGATGGTGCCGCCGAGCAGCGTGGTGCCGTAGATCAGCATCGGCCCGACCAGCCAGCCCATGTCGCTCAACCACATCAGCCGGTCGCCGGCGCGCATGTCCGCGCACAGCCCCATGTCGAGCGCGAGCTTCGTGATCAATCCGCAGTGCGAATGAACGGTGCCTTTCGGCTTGCCGGTCGTGCCCGACGTGTACATCAGCATCATCGGTGCGTCCGCCGGCATTTCGGTGGTCGGCGCATCGATCGGCTGGCCGTCGATCAGGTCATGCCACCAATGATCGACCCGCGCATCCCATGCCGTCTCGGCGCCGCGGTTGCGCAGCACGACGACGTGTTTCAGCGTCGGCACATCCGCGCGCGCCGTGTCGATCGTCTGCTTCATCGGCGTCACCTTGCCGCGACGCGTGCTCGCATCCGCCGTCAGCACCGCCACCGCGCCCGCATCCTGCAGGCGACTCGCGACGGCCTGTGCGCCGAATCCGGAAAACAGCGGCAACACGATCGCGCCGATCTTCGCGATCGCGAGCATGCCTGCCACGGCCTCGGGCACCATCGGCAGGTAGAGCGCGACGACGTCGCCCGGCTGGCAGCCGATCTCGCGCAACCCGGCCGCGAGGCGGCTCGTCTGCGCGTCGAGCTCGGCATACGTCCAGCGGCGCACGGCGCCGTCCTCGCTTTCCCAGACCACGGCCTCCTGCCGGTCACGTTCGGTGCCGCGATAGCGGTCCAGGCAATTCAGCACCGCATTGGTCGTGCCGCCGACGCACCACTTCGCCCACTCGATGCCGTCGCGCGTATCGACCACCGCGTCGTACGGTTGATAGAAACGCAGGTCCATATGCCGGATGAGCGCGTTCCAATAAGCGTCGGGACGTGTCGCAGCGAATTCCAGCAGTTGCCGGTACCCGGCCGGATCGGCCTGCTCGATGCCGACATATCGCATGAACGCAGCCAGTGCACTGGCGCGTGCCGCCTCGGGTTCAGGGCGCCACGCCACGTCGGCCACCTGCCATGCAGTTTCCATTCACGTCTCCGGTTTGACCTGGCATTGCTTTGATTCAATGCTAGTCGTGCGCACCGGCCGCACTCAAGTTTTCACTTGCGAACCCGCGATTCGCATTGCACGAATCGTTGCGTCCGGCATGCGCACTTACATGCCGGAGGTGCCGCGTTTCGCGCGGAACCTGATCGCAAATGCAGCGCATGCGCCTCCGGAAGAAGGCCTTCTTTTCGACGTGCGTGCACGTTCTTGATGCGGGGCTTTCGCGCAAGTTCGAGCACGTGAAAAAGAGCGGGCCGCTGCCGATATCGCTCAGGATTCCGACCGGCCCGCCCCCGATCAATAGCGGAGCATCACCGACTTCGCTTCCGTGTAGGTCTGAATCGACTCGGCGCCGAACTCGCGGCCCAGCCCCGACTGCTTGTAGCCGCCGAACGGCATCACCGGATCGGTTTCGCCGAACGTGTTGATCCAGATCCGGCCCCCCTTCAACGCGCCCGCGATCCGGTGCGCCCGGCCGATGTCGCGCGTCCAGATGCCGCCGGCAAGCCCGTAGGTCGAATCGTTGCCCTGTGCGATCACGTCTTCCTCGGTATCGAACGGAATCACGCAAACGACCGGGCCGAAGATCTCCTCCTGAGCGATCTTCATCGTGTTGCTCACACCGGAGAACACCGTCGGCTCGACGTAGTAACCGGCATCGCCCGCTTGCCGGCCGCCGGTCATCAGCGTCGCGCCTTCGTCGTTGCCCGCGTCCACGTACGACATCACGCGTTCGCGCTGCTTCGACGAAATCAGCGGGCCGAGTTTCGTGTCGGCATCGAACGGGTTGCCGACCTTCAGGCTCGCGACGAGCTTCGCCACTTCATTCGCGAATTCATCGTGAATGCTGCGATGAACGAACAGGCGCGTGCCGGACGAGCAGATCTGCCCGGAATTGCGCGTGAAGCCGTTGACCGCGGCGGCCAGCGCCTTGTCGAGATCGGCATCCGGGAACACGATATGCGGGCTTTTCCCGCCGAGTTCGAGCGTCACGCGCTTCAGGTTGCCGGCCGACGCGAGCAGGATCTGCTTGCCGATTGCGGTCGAGCCGGTAAACGCGACCTTGTCGATACCCGGATGCTCGGAGATCGCCGCGCCGACCGTCTGCCCGTAGCCGGTCACCACGTTCATCACGCCCGGCGGCAGCCCGGCTTCGTGAAAAATCTCGACGAGCCGCAGGCAGGTCAGCGACGCGAGTTCCGAAGGCTTCGCGACGATCGTGTTGCCGCACGCGAGCGCCGGCCCGAACTTGACGCCGGCCAGCAGCAGCGGCACGTTCCACGGATTGATCTGGCCGCAGACCCCGATCGGCTCGCGCAGCGTGTAGATGAAGGCCGACGGGTCGGTCGGCACGGTCGTACCGAGAATCTTCGTCGGCCAGCCCGCGTAGTAACGGAACGTGTCGACGGTCATCTTCACCACCGCCGCGCTGAACCAGGCCGGCATCCCGTTGTCGAGCGTCTCGAGTGCGGCCAGTTCGTCCGCGTGTTGCTCGATCGCGTCCGCAAGGCGCAGCAGCACGGCGGTGCGCGCATGCGGAGCCATGCCGCGCCAGCCCGACGATTCGAACGCGCGCCGCGCGGCGGCCACCGCAAGGTCGACGTCCGTCTTGTCGCCTTCGGCGATGCGAGCGAGGACGTCCGCCGTCGCCGGGTTCAACGTCTCCATCGTCCTGCCTGACGCGGCCGGCACCCACTTGCCGTCGATGAAGTGCTGCTTGGCGCCGGAGCGGCACCATGCAAGCGCCGCGGCCAGGCCGGGATGTTCGGATTCTGACTTCATGGAATGAGCGGTCACTGCCTGTCTCCGTTAATGATGGTTCTTGATGTTTCGCTGCGCGTCATCGACGGGGCGATCCTCGTCCCTGTCGCGTGCAGCGTCGGTTGCGCCGGCCGCTCGATGCGGCGTTGCGCTGGAACTTGCGAGCGATCCTGCTGTTGAAGCACGATCGTCGTGCCTGTCGCGCGCTTGTAACGCGCCGCCGATGGTCAGGCCGGTCGCCGACCGGCCCTGGGTGTTCGTCACGCCGGCGTTCGTGGACAGCGCCCCGCTCGCGTGCAGCCGGCAGCGCCAATCATCCGAAGCAATGCGTTTCACCCTCCGTGCTTCTTCAATCATTTGTATTTCTAATTGTTCGCGCAACGCAGTGAAGAAACCTGCGAGCGCCTGTTCCTGGTTCGTTCGACTCGTGGCCCGACGCATGCGGCGTAGTAACGATGATGGTAGTCATCGCGCCCGGCATCGCTCAAGTCGTGACTCGCGAATCCGCGATTCACGATGCACGAATCGTCGCGATGCGGTGCCGTCGCGACGCGTTCGTATTCCGGAACTCGTGCGCTCACGAATCGTCACTTGAGGCGCTCATCGCGCGCTTCTAGTATATCCGCATGGCCCGCATCCGGGCCGGACGGCTGCGCGACAGAATGACACCGGGAGACAATCTTGAAAGACAACGCAGGAGCCGGACCGCTTGCCGGTCTGAAAATCATCGAACTCGGCGGAATCGGGCCGGGCCCGTTCTGCGCGATGCTGCTGGCGGACATGGGCGCCGACGTGCTGCGCCTCGACCGCATCGTGCCGTCGGACAGCGGCGTGCACATGGATCACCGCTTCAATCTGCTCAACCGCGGCCGCCGCTCGGTGGCCATCGACCTGAAGCGGCCGCAGGCCGTCGCGCTGGTCAAGCGGCTCACCGCATCCGCCGACGCGGCGCTCGAAGGCTTTCGCCCCGGCGTGGCCGAGCGGCTCGGCCTGGGCCCCGACGACCTGCTGGCGCACAATCCGCGCCTGGTCTACGGGCGCATGACCGGCTGGGGCCAGGACGGCCCGCTTGCGCAGGCGCCCGGACACGACATGAACTACATCTCGCTGAGCGGTGCGTTGCACACGATCGGCGAACGCGACGGGCCACCCGTGCCGCCGCTCAACCTGGTCGGCGATTTCGGCGGCGGCGCGATGTATCTCGCGTTCGGCATGGTCTGCGCGATGCTGGAAGCCGCGCGCTCCGGCGCCGGACAGGTGGTCGATGCGTCGATGGTCGACGGCTCCGCGCACCTGATGACGCTGATCTACGGCATGTACGCGGCGGGCGCATGGAGCGACCGGCGCGGCGACAACCGGCTCGATTCGGGCACACCGTGGTACAGCGTCTACCGCACGCGTGACGATCGCTACGTATCGCTCGCGTCCAACGAGCCGCGCTTCTATCGCGAAACGCTCGTGCTGCTGGGGCTCTCCGACACGCCGCTCCCCGATCAGCACGACCGCCACGGCTGGCCCGTGCTGCGCGAGCATTTCACTCGGGTGTTCGCCACGAAGACGCGCGACGAATGGTGCGCGCTCGCGGCCGGCACCGACGTCTGCCTCGCCCCCGTGCTGTCGCTCGCCGAAGCGCCGCATCACCCGCACAACGTCGCCCGCGGCACGTTCGTCGAAATCGACGGCATCGTGCAGCCGGGGCCGGCGCCCCGTTTCAGCCGGACGAAGCCGACGCTGCGCGGCGGTGCGCCCGCGCCCGGCGCCCATACGGCGGATGCGCTGTGCGACTGGGGCATCGACGCTCGCGAAGTCGATGCGCTGCGCGCCGAGGGGGTCCTGCAATGAATGCAACCGACAACATGACGGCGAACACCGTCGACCGGCCGCTGGACGGCGTGCGGGTACTCGCGGTCGAGAATTTCATCGCGGGCCCTTACGCGTCGATGTGGCTCGCCGATGCCGGTGCGGAAGTGGTCAAGGTCGAATCGCGCGAAGGCGGAGATTTTTCCCGCAGCACGAGCCCCGTCAAGACCGACGCGAACGGGGTCGCGCACGGCCTGTCGTTTCTGCGCTCGAACCGCAACAAGAAGAGCGTCACGCTCGACCTGAAGCATCCCGAAGGCAAGCGGATCTTCATCGAGCTGGCGCGCGAAGCCGATATCGTCGTGGAAAACCTGCGCCCCGGCGTCATGGATCGGCTCGGCATCGGCTACGACGTCTTGCGCGAACACAATCCGCGCCTGATCTACGTCGCGATCTCCGGGTTCGGCCACACGGACGTGAAGCCCAGTCCGTATACGGATTACCCGGCGTTCGACATCGTCGGGCAGGCGATGAGCGGGCTGATGTACCGGCCCGATCGCACCGGCGATCGTCCGACCTATCTCGGCTTTTCGCTGGCCGACCTGCAAGGCGGCATCCTGGCGATGCAGGGCGCGCTGCTTGCACTCTATCAGCGCCAGCGCACCGGCCGCGGCAAGAAGGTCGACATCTCGCTCTACGACGCGTCGCTGATCCAGAACGAGATCTCGGTCGCGATGTATTCCGCGCTGCGCCAGCCGACGCCGCCGGGCGTGCATGCGGTCACCGCGCCGTTCGGCACGTACCGCGCAAACGACGGTTATATCGTCATTGCCGTGCTCGGCGAGCATATCTGGCGACGGTTCTGCGACGTGATCGGCCGACCGGAATTGCCCGACGATCCGCGCTTTGTCGACGGCATCTCCCGCCGTGCCAATGGCGACGCGCTCAACCGCCACATCGATGCATGGCTGGCCGAACGGACCCGCACGGACGCCGTCCGGATGTTGCGTGACGGCGGCGTGCCGGCGTCGGTGGTGAACGATGTCGCCGACCTGTTCGACTGCCCGCACGTGGCTGCCCGCGAGATGCTGATGACGCTCGACGACCCGGTCTGGGGGCCGATCCAGGTCGCCGGCAACCCGATCAAGATGTCGGACGTGCCGGAGCCCGAAGCCGGCCTGCCGCCGCAGCTGGGCCAGCACACGCAGGCCGTGCTCGAGGCGTGGCTGCAGATGGACGGCGACGAAGTCGCAGCGCTGCGCTCGCGGCAAGTCATCTGAAACCCGGAAGCATCAAGGGCATCGCGCATGGGTTGGCGCGATGCCCTTCGTGGAACGTGCGTTCGATGGTTTGCGTCAGAGGGCGGTAAAGCCGCCGTCGACCACGAGTTCGGCGCCGGTCACGTAGGACGATTCATCACTGGCCAGGAACAGCACCACGTTCGCGACTTCCTCGGGCCGCCCCGCGCGCGCCAGCGGAATCTTCGAGTGGATGACCTGGATGACCTCCGGATCGTCGAACAAATATTCGCTCTGCGGCGTGCGGATCACGCCCGGATGAACCGAGTTCACGCGAATCCCGCGGCCGGCCAAGTCGATCGCTGCACACCTGGAAAGCAGCCGGTTCGCGCCCTTCGATGCGCCATAGCCTGGGTGGAGCCCCGGAAAGGCGACCATGCCGGCGATCGACGACATGTTGACGATCGATCCGCCGCCGGTGCGCTCCATCACCGGAATGACCGTCTTGATCCCCAGGAACTGGCCGTTGAGATTCAGCTCGATCAGCTTGTTCAGGCTTTCGAGCGTCGCCTGCTCCCATGTAACCGGCGTGCCGGGCAGCCCGGCGTTGTTGACGAGCACGTCGACTCGCCCCCACGCCGCGAGCGCCTTGTCGACGGCGGCCTGCCATTGCGCCGCGTCGGTGACGTCGAGGCCGCAGTGTTCGGCGCTCAGCCCCTGTTCGCGAATCCCGGCGGCCACCTGCGCCGCGCCGTCGGCGCGGATGTCCGTGACCAGCACGTTGGCGCCCTCGCGCGCGAGCAATCCGGCCCCGGCCGCGCCCATGCCGCTCGCGGCCCCCGTGATGATGATCGTCTTGCCTTTCATGCGATTCATGTGACACTCCTGTTCGATGGGTTCGATTGTCGACTTCAGTTTATTTTCGGAGTACTGACGCTATTCAACTTCACTGCGCCCCGGCATACGCACCGCGCTAGGCGCTGCCTTCGCCAACGGCGCCCAGCTCGCCGGCGCGATCCGGCGCCGCGCGGCCCCTGACGCGGTCGGACAACCGGTCGTTGACCAGCGCGACGGCGAGCGCGCCGATCACCGCGGGAATCGCCATCGCATAGAAGTTGAAACGCAGCGGAAGCGCGAGCCCCACGATCACCCCGATGAGGATCGGGCCGAACATTGCGCCGAGGCGCCCGATACCCGCGGCCCAGCCTACCCCCGTCGAGCGCACGTTGGTCGGGTAGAACTGGCCCGCGTAGGCGTAGACCACGATCTGCGTGCCGATCGTGCAGGCGCCGGCGACGGTCACGACCGCATAGAGCAACGCGGTGGGCGCGTTGTAGCCGAGCAGCGCGATCGAGACGGCCGCGACCAGGTACATGCCGATCAGCACGCGCTGGATATTGAAGCGATCGGCCAGCCAGCCGCCGCCGATCGCGCCGACCACTGCACCGAGATTCATCGCCATCACGAACGTCAGCGCCGAGCCGAGGCTGTAGCCGGCGGACGCCATCAGCTTGGTCAGCCACGAACTCAGCCCGTAGACCATGAACAGATTGGTGATGCAGGTCACCCAGAACATCAGCGTGCTGAACACGCGCCCTTCGCTGAAGAGCGCGCCAAGCAGCCTCGTCGGGCCGGCCGCCGCCTTCGGCATCGCGAAGCGGTCGCCCGGCTGCAGAGCCTGGCCGGGCATCAGCCGTTGCGCGATCCTGCGCACGTCCGCGTCACGGCCCTTGAGCACCAGGAACGACAGCGATTCCGGCAGCGTGCGCCAGATCACCGGAACCAGCACGATCGGCACGGCCGCCGCGTAATAGATCGACCGCCACCCGTAGTTTTCCATCAGGGTCTTGCCAAGCAACGCCGCCAGCACGCCGCCGCCCGAGTAGCCCGCGAACATCAGCGAAACGAGCATGCTGCGCATGCGCCGCGGCGAATACTCCGTCATCTGCGCGGCGCACGTGGGTGCGATGCCGCCGAGGCCGAGTCCCGCCAGGAACCGCAGCGCACAAAACGCGACGGCGCTCGAGACCGCGCCGGCCGCGGCGCTGAACACGCTGAAAAGCAGTACGCACAGCACGATCGCCGGGCGTCGCCCGATACGGTCGGCGACGCTGCCCAGCAGGATGCTGCCGACCATCATGCCGAACAGGCTCGAACTGGCGATCACGCCGGCCGTGACGGGCGAAATGTGCATCGCCTTCATGATCAGCGGCAGCGAAATGCCGACGATCGCGAGGTCGTACCCGTCGAGAATCATGATCAGGATGCACCAGCAAAGAACGACGGCATGGAATCGACCGAATCGGGCTTCGTCGATCACCGCCTGCAAATCGAATTGACGCATGGTTCCTATGTCTCCGTGTCTGGAAGGTCGCAGTGCCTGTCCTTTTTTCATTCAGCATGGCTCGTGTACCGGGCCGCCGGCGGCCGCCGCGCATTCGCACGGCGTGCGTTGCATCGGTGGCGCCATCAATGCTATGAGGCACGCGCTGCATCTTCAAATCACGAATTGCGAGACGGCCGTTCGCCGTTCACGAACGTCGGGCGCGGCGGACGATGCGGTGTCTGGAACCGGTCAGGATGACGGAGGACGCGGTGCCGCCCGCGATGTAGCGCCAGAGGTTGGCGGCCACGCGGTCGAGCACCGGGAACGTGGAGCGGGAGTCGGGGAAACGGGGCGCGGCGCGCTGCGGCCGCGCCCGGCCCGTCGATCAATCGGCCAGCGTGCCGGACGACGGCGCGGCCTTCGGCTGCCCGGTAAGCTGGTCGATCAGCGCGCGCGTGGCCGAAGTCGTGGCCTTGCCTTTTCGGGTGCCGACCCGCAGCACCCGCACGGCCCACGGCTCCTGGATGTGCAGGACCGCACACCGTTCGTGGCTGTCCATCGGGACCATGCATTCCGGGAGCACCGTCACGCCGAGGCCCGCCTGTACGAGACTCAGTGCGACGTCGGCGCCCGACACGGTGAACCTGGCGCGAATCGTCTCCCCGAGCGCATGCGCGGCTTCGTTGACCTTGAACATCAGCGTCGTATTGACCGGTTGCGCGATGAAGGGCTCGCGAACGAGATCGAGGGTTTTCACCGTGCGTTGTTCCGCGAGCGGATGATTGCGCGGCACGACGGCGACGAAGCTGTCGGTACGATAAGGCAGCGTTTCCAGCGGCGAGTCGTCCACGTCGGCGCTCACCACGTACACGCACAGATCGACGTCGCCCGTCATCACGGCTCGCACGAGGTTCGTGTTCGGTTCCTGCTTCAGCTCGAGTTCGACCTGCGGAAAATTGCGTGCGAACTCGCCGAATTCGCGCCCCAGATACTGGACGACGCTGGCGCCCGTCGACGCAACGCTGACGTGTCCGCGCACGCCTGCCGAAAATTCGCCGAGCTCGCGCCGCATGTCCTCGAAGTTTTCGAACATCTGCCGCAGGTAGCGTGCGAGCACTTCACCTGCCGCATTCGGAACGACCCCGTTCGGGATGCGTTCGAGCAATTGCACGCCGGCAATGTCCTCCAGGTCCTGGACGCGCTTGGTCGCGGCGGAAGGCGCGATGTTCTCCCGCGTCGCGGCACGCCGGATCTGGCGTTCCTCCACGACCGTAAGAAACAGGCGCAACGTAAAGAGGTCGACCCGGCGGGTCAAACCGTGCACGCTCAACGCACTCATGATGTCTCCTTCCGTCCGGTCGCCCGATCGTACGCTCGCGGCAGCGATCGACTGGCGGCGACACGGCACTGTGCTCGCCCCACGATGGCGCGGGTTGACCCGCTGCTCATCGGGGAGGCACGTTTTTATGGGAATCCTGTCCGGGAAACGAACAGTTGAAGCCGTCTTTCCTGTTCACCGGTTGCATGGCCGATGCATCGGATCGGCAACGTGGCTAGCGGCGCCTTTCCTCTGATGTCAGATGCACACGGTAGCATCAACGCACACGGCCTGCTCGCGAATCGCGCGTGCGCCGTCGGTCGGGCGAGATCGCGCGCATCGCGCCGGCGTTCGTCACTGGAGCGGCAATGCGGGCGTGGACATCGACCATTGGCTCCGAAACTTGATGACCAGCTCGTTGCGCTGATTGTAGACACGACATTCGAACTCGATCACGGCGCCTTCGTGACCCGCATCGCACCGGTCCACGGTCTCGCTTTCTGCCCAGATCGTATCGCCGACGAAAACGGGCCGGACGAATCGGACGTCCGTGCAGCCCAGTCCGATGGAACGAATCGTCTGATTCAGTTCGTACGCGTGCGCACCGCTGGCCACGCACAATACGAACGTGCTGTTTGCCACCCGTGCGTGGTACGGGGACGATCCGCCATGCTCGACGTCCAGATACAACGGCTCCGCGTTATGCGTCAGCGTGCTGAATAGCAGGTTGCAGGCCTCGGTGAGCGTATGCTGAATCGGGTGCCGGTAAGTCGCACCGATCACGAATCGGTCAAGGTAGCCGCCGGACATGGCTTCCGTCATGATGCCCTCCTCCTCTCCCTCTCTCTTTCGTCCCGAACTCGACGTCCTCGCAATACACCGGATGCGTCACCAAGGGTAAATGCCCGGCACACGTGCGCCAAGTCGCGTTCGGCGCACGGGCGATTCGCGAACGGCGATTGCGTGCGGGCGACGGCATGTCGTTGTGGAGGTTTACCCGACAACCGGGGATGACACTGGATGGCGGCGGACGGACCGGAAGGTGATCGATCGGACGGACACGTGCATCCCGGCGAACGGCTTGACACGTGGCAAGGCGAAGCGCTGCGCGATCATCGGGACAGACGGCGGGTGTGATGAAATCCGGATACCAAAAAATCGGCCGCCTGCAACCGCAGGCGGCCGATCAACTTCTGCCCGTCGTTCGCCCGGGCGTCGCGTGGCTTCGATCGGCTCGCACTGCTCCGAAGCGAAGGGTCCGCCACGCGATCTCCGGGCGTTCAACGCACTCACACGGGCGCCATCAGTTCACCCCGACCGCACTCCACGCGCGAGCGACCGCCGTGCTTTCGGCCGAATTCGCGCCGTACAGGTCGTTCGCCGCCTGGATCGATGCACGACGTGCGTTCGGGTAGCTGGAGTTGGCGTTCAGATACACGGTCAGCGTCCGGTACCAGATCTTGCCGGCCTTCTCGCGGCCCACGCCGCTGAAGGTCGTGTCGCCGTTGCAGACCAGCTGCGCCTTCGTCAGGCCGGTATCGGTCGACGGCACCGTCGGGCCTTCCGCGAGCAGGTAGAACAGGCGGTTGCCGACGCCCGACGTGAAATGCGGGTCGTGGCGCGGATTCGACCACGAGAATCCGCCGGACGGGTAACAGCTGAACGACCGGCCGTCGAGATCCTGCTTGTACATCTTGCGCAGGCCGCCGCTCACCACACGCGCACCGATCACGTAGTTGCCGGGATCGTTCGGGTTGTTGGCGTAGTACTTCACGAGCGTGCCGAAAATATCGGACGTCGACTCGTTCAGGCCACCCGCGTCGCCCGAATAGTTCAGGTTGGCCGTGGCCTCGGTCACGCCGTGACTCATCTCGTGTCCGGCGACGTCGACCGAAACGACCGGTTTCGGCAGGCTGGTGCCGGGCTGGCCGTCACCGTACACCATCACGTGCGAATTCAGCCATGCCGCATTCGCGCCGGTCGTGCCGCTGCCGGTGTTGAACACGACGTGTGCATAGCTCTTCACGCCGCGGCCGTCGTTGAAGATGCCGTTGCGGTTGTGCGCGGTCTTGTAGTAGTCCCAAGTGAGCGCGAGACCATAGTCGATGTCGGCGGCGACAGTCTGCCGGTCGGTGGTCGTATTGTTGCCCCACACGTTCGTGCTGCTCGTGAAGATCGGCAGGTCGGTCGCCTGTTCGACGTCGTCCGAGGTCAGGCCGCGGCCGTCGTACACCGAGCCGGAGCCGCGGCTCGGATCGAGCATCCGGTACGCGTTCGTGCCCGTCTGGTCCGTGGTGAGCGTCAGGTTGCCGTAGTACAGCGAGCGGCCGGTGCCGGTCGCGGCGGCGGTCTTGATCAGGTCCTGCGCGTCGAGCACGGCGCCGTTACGCGCATCGACGTAGTACAGCACGGCATCGCCATGCGCATCGGTCGCCTTGCCGTAGACGCGCACCGCGTAGGCCAGCGTCGGTGCGACATCGCGTGCGAACACGACGAGTTCCGCGTCATCGACGCGGCGCACGTCCGAGTTGAAACGCGCGGCTGCAATGCGCTTGACCCGGGCAGCACCGACGTCGGGTGCATTGCGTACCACCGAGCGGTCGCCGACCTTGCCGATGTTACCGGCGAGATTGATCGGTGCGAGCTGGGTCACGCTCGCCTGCTTCAACTGCCCCTTGCTCGAATGGACGACAACGTCGCCACCGATCACGGGCAGGCCTGCGTAGAAGCGGTCGAAGCGCACGTGCTCCGTGCCGTCGGGGTCGACGATCACGTCGCGTACCTGGAACTGATCGCCGTCCGCCGGCGCACTCGCCTGCGGCCCTGCGAACTTCAACGTGCGTGCCGCGCCGCCAGTTGCAAGGCTGAAGGCAGACGGGTTCTGCTGGATCAGTTGCAGTGCCTTGTCGACCGTAGCCGACTGGTCGCCGGCCTGGGCAAAAGCACTGAGACTCGCGACGGTAATCGCGGAGATGGACAGCAGACGAGACAGTTTCTTCATGTAATCCCCCGGCTTATAAGTGGGTGATGTTCGAGGAATGCATCAAGTACAGACTTTGATGTAAGACATGTCACGAACCGCAGAGGGATGCTAGAAGGTCATTTTTATAATTACAAGATATTTTCTGACAGTTTAATTTTTGCTGTCATCGACGTTAATCGAGTCATGGTTTGGTGATAAATATGAAATGATCTCGTCGGCCGCGATGACGGGATCGGCAACGTTGCATCGGCGGAATGGGCCGGCGAGCCCGGTGCTGCCTGGGCGAGGCAGCGCGTGGCGTGGGTTGCGCAGGACGGGTGACGTGACGCCGGGGTAAATCGGCAGATACTACTTGCCTTATTAAATATTTATTTTGATTGTTGCCATTCCCGGTGCGCCAATGCATCTTTAATGCCTCGTCGGCTCTCGCTTTTGATGGCGATACCTCTGAATTCGTAGTGAAAGCCTGTCACGCGACACGCGAGATAATGCTTTCTACGAATCGTTCGCTCGAGCGGAGCGGCGCAGCGCGGCGCGACCGGTCGCATGTCGCGCCACGTTTCTTCTGGTACTGGAATGCCCGCGCTCAGTCATTGGTTGCGCACGCTGCTGCTTCCTGGCGAGACGCATGCGGCCGACGAACCATCCGGTGACGTCCGCTGCCTAGCCGGCCCTCACCTTGAACCGCACCACCAGCCACGTGAGCGCCCCCAGCACGAATACGGCGAGCGTCCACGTGCCGCCATGGTGCTGCAGCACCGCCGCCGTCGCCGCGATGCCCGCCAGTCCTTGCTGTAGAAAGCCGCACAAGGCCATCGCATGCGCGCCATGCTCGTGCGCATCGCTGACGGCAGTCGCCATGCTGTTCGGAAACAGCACCGCCTGGCCGAAAATCGCGAGGCAATACAGCACGATGAAGATCCACAGGCCAGTGAAATCGGTCAGCAGGCCGCCCAGCCACGACGCCAGCATCAACGTGGTTGCGAGCGCAACCAGCGCGGCGCCGGCATGCATCAACCGCACGCCGCCGAGCCGCTTCACGAGGCGATTGACCAGCATCGCGCCGCTGAAATAGGCGACGCCGAGCAACAGGCCGATACTGCCGAAGCTCGTCACGGCCAGCTTGAAATGCGCCTGGAACACGAACGGACTCACTTCCTGCAAGGTCACGGTCGTCGCGAACCCCAACCCGCCCGCGCAAGCCGGCCAAAGGAAACCCGGGCGCCGCAGCAGGGCCCGGTATGTGCCGGCCGTGCCTGACGTGACCGCGGTGCGGCTTCCCGCCTTCAACGGCAACGCATACGACAGACCGATCGCCAGCGCGGCGATGACGGCCATCAGCACGAAACCCGCTTGCCAATGACTGTATCGGCCGATCAGCCCGCCGACGAACTGGCCGCCGCCCAGCGCCGTGATGAAGGCGATCGACAACACGGAGAGCCGTCGCGCCAGCTCGTCGCCGCGCCAGTTGTCGCGGACGATGATTCTGGCAATGATCGCCGCGCCGCCACCTCCGACGCCCTGGAGGGCGCGCAACACGAGCAGCGCCGGTGCGACCGTGCAGATGGCGAGCAGCAGGCTGCTGGCGACGAACAGCAGCAGCGAAATCAGCAACGGGCCACGCCTGCCCCAGCGTTCCGCGGCAGCGCCCCAGAACGGTACCGGCAGCGCCGCGCCGATCACGTACGCGGAGATGGAGAACTCGGCGCCGCCTTGCGTCATCGTCAATTCGCGCATGACGACAGGCAGTGACGGCAGGTACACCGTCGTCGCCATTTGCGCCATGAAGACGAGCAGGCACGCGAGCGTCATCAGCGGCGTAGTCGACGCGGCAGGTTCGCACGGCGCGCCGGCGGCAAGAACGGGTTTGTCGCTCATGCGCTGGCTCGATCCGATTGAGACGCGTGCCCGGCCTTTGTCCAGCCGTACCTCCATCGCGGGATTCCGTCGCAAGCGCCGCCCGCGTACATGCTCCCTCGCACCCCGAGTTCGGTCGCCATCGTTTCTCTCTTTCGATCTTGTTGACGTACGTGATGGCCGTGCGCTGCGCGACCCTCGCGCGAGATTGTACAAAACGCGCGACATGCCTGCACGACGCGCCACGCCTGTCGTTACCATCGTATCGGGTACCACCGGACGTGCATGACGACCGGTGCGCCGGCGGCCTCGAACCGATCGAAGATGCCGCATCGTTTCGGGGCATGAGGCACAATACGCGGCTTCAAAATTCAACCGCGGTCAAACACATGCGCGTCGTCGTCGTTGGAACCAGCGGAGCGGGGAAATCCACTTTTTCCAGCGCACTGGCGGCTGCAGCCGGCTGCCCATATATCGAGCTGGATCGACTCTACTGGGGCCCCGACTGGACAGCCGTGCCGCCGGAACAATTCGAGAACGCCGTGCTGGCCGCGACCGCCGGCGACCGATGGGTCGCCGACGGCAACTACAGCGCCGTACGCGACGTGCTCTGGTCGAGAGCCACGCACGTGATCTGGCTCAACTTCGGGCGACGGACGGTATTCTCCCGGGTGCTCTGGCGCACGTTGAGCCGCGGGCTCCTGCGCACCGAGCTGTCGCACGGCAACCGGGAGTCGCTGCGGATGGCATTCTCCCGGGAGTCGGTGCTGCTGTGGTCATACACCACGTTCGCCAGGAATCGCATCAAGTTCGCCGCGCTGCGCGACGACCCGAAATTCGCGCATCTGCACTGGACGGAAATCACCCGGCCGTCGCATACCCGCGCGGTCATCGACCGACTGACCCGCGCCGGCGGTTGAGCCCGGGCCAACAGGACCTCACTTCACGGCCGCATTGCCGCCGTCGGCGAACAGGGCCGAGCCGGTAACGAAACTCGCCATCGGGCTCGCCAGGAACAGCGCCGCGGAGGCGATCTCGTCGGGGCGCGCGATACGCTTCATCGCGTGGAGCCCGGCCGCCCATTCCTTCTGGTCACGGTCTCCGCCCATCGCGGTATCCACGCCGCCCGGCAACAGTGCGTTTGCCCGAATCCCGCGTGCCGCATAGTCCGCGGTGATGCCTTTCACCAATCCCGTCAAGCCGGCCTTGGACGCGCCATATGCGGCCATGCCGGGAAGCCCGACACTGGTTCCGACGAAGCTGGACGTGAAGACGATCGAACCGCCTCCGCGTTCGAGCATCACGGGAATCTGGTTGCTGGCGCCCAGGAAGGCCGCCGTCAGGTTGGTCGACAGCGTCTGCTGCCACTCGTCGAGCGAGATGTCGGCAAGCGGTTTGAGCGGCCCGACCGTCCCCGCGTTGTTGATCGCGATGTCGAGACCGCCGAACTCGCGCAGGGCCGTCCCGACGAGCCGTCGATGCGTATCGACGTGACCGACGTCGCCGGCGCATGCGCGCGCCTGCCCGCCCTGACGACGGATCTCGCCGGCAACCTGATTCAGCGCGGCTTCGCTTCGCGCGCCCAATACGACGGACGCGCCGTGCGCCGCGAACATCAACGCGATCGCACGGCCGATGCCGGTCGAGGCGCCGGTGACGATGGCGACTTTTCCTTCGAGCAAGGTCATTGTTTTTACATCCCGTGAGTGACGTTCATCACGGCAATGTAGGGGGTCGTACGCAGGCAGACACTCCGTTTCTTGCTTTTGAAGTCCTGCGCAACGGCAAGCCGCGCGTCGGGTTGCGGGTGGTGCGGATCAGTCATGTCGCGCTCTGCAACGATCTACGCACGACGGAAATCACCCAACCTTCGCGTATCCGCGCGGTCATCGCCAGGCTGACCCGCTCCGGCGGTTGAGCGCGGCCCGACGCGTACCTGCGTCAGTCCTCGAAGGTGCCTTGATATTCCGGCGCGGCATCCGCGCGCGTGTTCAGTTCGAACATCACGCCGCCCGGTGCGCGGCAGAAGAAACGCGAACCGCGCCCGTTGTTGAAGACGTCCGTCACCATCTCGACGCCCTCTTCCCTGAAGCGCTCGAACAACGTGCGAACGTCGTCGAAGCTCGGCAGTTCGAACCCGACGTGGAAATTCGTCGGCCATGCCGGCGTGTCATCGCCGACGTGATCGATCACCACGTCGAAGCCCGGACGCTTGAGGATCCAGGATTGGTCCCAGCTTCCCGCGATCGTGAAGCCCAGGTGCCGCTCGAAGAATCGGGCCGTCGCCAGCGTGTCGGCCGAGGGGAAGCTCAGGTGGTTGAGCTTCATGGTTTGCGTAATGGCAGTCATTGCGAGTCTCTGTCATGCGTTGATCGGCGGCGGCCCCATGCCGTTCCGCCCGACGCATTCAGAATACGAGCCGACGCTCACGTTCGACTACTCGCATTGGACGCACGTCCGGACCGCGCGCGAACCCGCATGAAACCGGGGGCCGCGGCACAGTTGGGATCGCCGCGGATCGCGCTACTCGCATTCGGCCCGGATCGGCCGGAACACCGTCATTTCCGGCACCCGCCCACATCCACCTTCGTGATGATGTCGGCATGATTCGTCTTGATGGTGATCATGCACACGTAGTCGAGCACGGTTTCGTGGTCGTAATAGCCGGTGGCCCGATAGTCGTCCTGATACACGGGAATGTCCGCGTGGCCGTCTCCCGCTCGAGTCACGCCGACCATATGATTGCCGACGTACTGGCTGCCGGTCTGGACGAACGACAGGTTCGGGCTCACGTGGACCCGCGAGTTGTCCCAGAAGTAGTTCCCGGTATAACTTGCCGACTCCGGCGACTGCGATAGCGGCGGATGATTGATGAACGGAGGGCCGAACGCCTTGAACGCCACCGAGATCGGCTGCCCCACCATGGCCTTGGCCGCCTTCTGAACCGGGCCGGGATACATCGTCGCGCACACCGGGCTGGAATCCAGGGCGGAACAGACATGCGCGCAACCCGCAATGAACGGAATCGCCGCACACGCCCACACCATCGACATGCGGTTTCTCGAGACGGGCTTCGTCATTCGATCCTCTTCGTGGACAAGTGAAACCATCGTTGAATGCGGCATGCTGCATGCCGTCTTACGTCTTTGCCGCTTCGTAGACCTTCGTCTTCGGATTGAACCGGTATTCGACGACATCCGCCGCGCCGTAGGTTTTCTTCTGACCGGCGTGGTCGATGCCCGTCCCCTTCATTGCCACACGAACGCGCGGCCAATCGCGACGATCGGTCGACACGAAGGTCAGGGTCGACGAGCCGGTCACGCACGGGACGTGATTGCCGGTGCCGTCGGCATCGCACGCCGCGCCGTTGTCATTGCCGCGAGACACATTGCCGGCATAGGTCCAGTCGGTATCGTCAGGATTGCTTGACGCATTGGTGCGCTGATAGACGAACAGGCTGAACGACTTGATCCGGGTGCCGGAGGCCAGATACCAGGTCGGGACCGCCAGCACGATCTGCCCGTCCGGCGTTGTCGTGCTCACGGCCGGCTCCTTGTCGTCGATCGTGTCGGCCTTCTCATAGCCGCCGAACTCGCCGATCGAGCGTTCCGACTCGACCATGTTCCAGCCGGCCACGCCGCCATCCGTGGTCCATTCGAAGGTGGCTTCGGTGAGGGTCACCCTCGCGTCGGGCGCCGGGGCGGCCGTTTTCTCCTGCTCGGCGTACTTGTTCGGCGTGTCGTACGCAAAGCCGGTGAAGTAGTGGTTGCCGTTCAGGTCGAACGCGTGGCCGTACCAGTAAGAGGCCTGGCTTCCATTGGCGATCTCCATCGTGTCCTCGCCATGCGCGTCCCGCTGGTAAATGCCCTCGAGCACCCGGCCGGGCCTCGGCGGCACGGGTGCCGGGATCTTCTCGCTCCCCGCGCTCTGCGCGGCGACGGCGGGTGTCGCCGAAGCCGCCGCCGGCTGCGCATTCGATGCGGTATCGGCGAGCCCCGATCGATCGCCGCATGCCGCGACCAGAAGTGAAGCGACGGACAGCCACGCAAACTTCCCGATCATGTGTTGTGACTCCTGTGTGCGGTTCCGTGACGCGTCGTCATGTGACCCGATGCGACTTCACGGGATGCACCGACGGGTATCGCCGTGCGATACCGATTGCCCGGGCGATCGATTCAGGCGCCGGGGCTGGTTGAACGAATGGAGCGGCGTGACCGGGCGCTCAGCGGCACCGGGCGTCGTAAACAGCCGGAAAAGCGGACGGCGTGACGGCATGCGCCGCGTAGGCAGGCAGCCGAATTTGACGCGGCAACGCAAAGCGCTGCGCGGGAAGCATCTTGTTGACGGGTTTCATCGTTTTCGTTTGTCGTTGTCGGCGCCAATACGGGCTTGGAAGACGTGCTCGGACACGCTCAACGCGGGTTGCGTTGCGCCAGTCGACGATTATCACCACTATCGGCGAATAAATCATCCATCGACGGCGTTGACGAGCGTCGCTTCCCGCCTTGGCGGTAACGCTTGAAATGCGCGGGCACCTGGCACCGGCCACACACTTGCTTTCATATAAATTACACAATCCACCGGGTCGCGAGCCACACTGACCGATTTGCCGTGGCCGGAGGCCAGAATCGGTGGCGGCGTCCGGCCGGCTCTGTTGTTCCCGTGTTTGCCGCGTGAGACTCGGGCGCAGGGCAAGCGGCATGTACTGCCGGACAGGCTCGGCGCAGCGACGTCGAACTTCGTGGCGAATCAAACATCGATGGCCCGGGGTAGACAAAGCCACCCCGGGCCACGGATTTCCCGCCGGTGCCGGACATCACAACCCCTGCCCGGCCCTCACGATCAATCGATGCTGCGCGGACGACGTCAGAACTGGTAACCCGCGCCCACCACCGCGCCGAAGTCCGAACGCGTGTTGCCCGTCACCGACGCCTTGACGACCCAGCGGTTGCTTTCCGTCACGTACGAGTACCCGGCGGCGAAACCCTGCTGGCCGTGATAGTTCGACGTCGCCGCCGAGACCATCGAGCGGCCCGCGCCCGTCGGTTGCGGCAGGCCGGCCACGGCCATTGCCGATGCCACGCCGCCGTACATGTCCTTCTTCAGGTCGTTGAACGAGTTGTACACCTGGCCGATGCGCTGGTCGGTGTAGCCCTTCGCCTGATTCGACGCGGCCGACAGGTTGTCGTTCAGCTGCTGCACGTTCACCGCATCGGTCGGCGCCGTGCCGGCCGCGACGTTCGTGACCTGGCGTTCGCTGCCCTTCGCGCCCACCGAGAACGAATTGTCGCGATCGGCGACCGAGCCCTGGCCGACCGCCACCGCGTTCTTGCCGGTTGCGGTTGCCGTCGAGCCGATCGAACCTGCATCGGCACGCGTGATCCACGTGGTGTTCGCATCGGTCGCCGCCGCGCGGATCTGGTCGTTGGCCGCCGCGTTCTTCAGCGCATTGTTGAACTGGCCCATGTTGACCGCGTCGTTGTTGTTCACCCCCGCCGCCACACCGGTCAGCACGCGGTCGCCCGCCGTGCCGGAGAAGTTCACGCTGGTGCCGCCGGTGTCCTTCCCGACCGTGACCGCGCCGTTCGGATCCTGCTGCTGCACGAGGCCGGCCTTGCCGTTCGCGATGTTGGTCACGTTCCCCTGCAGGTTCGTGATGTCGGTCGTGTTCTTCGCGACCTGCTGGTTCGTCGCGTAGAGCTGCGAGCCGTTCACCGCGTCCGTGCTGGTCGCGCTGAGCGTGCCTGCCTGCACGTTGGTGATGCGCGTGCCGCCGGCGCCGCCGAGCGTGATGGAACTCTTCGAGCTGTCGTCGTACTGCACCGCGAGCGCGCCGAGCTGGTTGAGGCTCGACTGGACGCCCTTCAGCTGCTTCACGTTCACCGCGTCCGTATCGTCGGTGCCCGCGGCGACGTTCTTCAGCACGACCGCCGCATTCGTGTCGCCGCCGATCAGCGATACCGAATTCAGCCGGTTGCCGTTCGTGTCGACGTCGTACTTGACGACGTTCTTCACGGCCTCGCCCGCCTGGTTGGACACCTGCGTGATCTGCTGTTCGAGCGACGACTTCACGCCCGACAACTGGCCGCCGTTCACCGCGTCCGTGCTGCCCGCCGCGATGTTGCCGTCGGCCACGTTCGTCAGCTTCGTCGGTGCACCGCCGCGCGCCGCGTTGTAGGCGCCGGCCTTCGGGTCGAACTGCAGCGCGTCCTGCTGCAACCCGGCGATCGCGGCCGTGTTGCCGGCAATGTTCGTTTCGGCATTGCCGATGCGCGTTTCGTGATTCTCGAGCGTCGTCGTGTTGCTGCCGACGCGACCGTCGAGGTTCGTGAGCGCATCGCCGACGTTGTTGAACGAACCGCCGCCGACTTTATAGGCCGGCGCCGTGATCGAGCCGTCCGGATTCGCCGTTGCACCGCCACCCAGCGCGGCTGCCGTGCCATCGGTCGCGCGGCGCAGTTGCGCGCCGTTCACCGCGTCCGTGCTGCCGGCCGCAACGTTGCCTTCCGCGACGTTGGTCAGGCGCACCGGGCTCCCGCCGTTGCCCGCGCCGAGCGAAACCTGCTTCTTGCTCGCATCGTCGTACTTCACCGCGAGCGCATCGAGCTGGCTCGTGCCGTCCTGAATCGCCGCGTTCAACTGGTCGACGTTGACCGCGTCCGTGCCGTTCTTGCCGGTCGCGACATTGCCGATGCGTTGCGGACCGTTGCCGCCGTGGCTCGCGTCGTAGGTGCCGAGGGTCGCGTTCCACTGGAGCGCGTCCTGCTTGAGCGCGGCGATGTTGCCCGTATTCGTCGTGACCTGGTTGCCGAGCGTCGTCACGCTGTTGCCGACATTCGTAATCGACTGGTTCAGCGTGTCGGTGGCCTTGCCGAGCTGGCCGACGTTCACGGCGTCGCCCGTGGCGACACCGTCCGCGACGTTGTGCAGCGCGACCGGCGACTGCGCACCCTTGCCGCCGAGCGTCACGCCGCTGTGCGCGTCATCGTCGTACTGCACGGCGTTCTTCGTCGCATTGCCGATCTGGTTGTTGATCGACGTGCTCAGGCTGCCGAGCGTCGTGTTGATGTTGTTCGTCACGCTGGTGCTGAGCGACGACAGGCCGCCGTTCAGTTGCCCGACGTTCACGGCATCCGTGTTTGCGACACCGGCGGCAACGTTGTGCAGCGTCGTGCCGTTCGTGCCGGCAAACGTCACCGAGTCGAACCCGCTCTGGCCGTCGTACTTCACGTTGCGTGCGTCGGCCGCCTGCAGGTTGCTGATGTTCGTGGTTGCCGTGCTCAGCGACGTATTGATGCCGGTGACGTTGCCCTGCAGGTTCGTGATGTTCGATGCTGCCGTCGAGATGGACGATTGCAGCGGTGCGACAGTGTTCGTCAACTGACCGACGTTGACCGCGTCGGTGTTGGCGACGCCGGCCGCGACGTTGCCGATGCGTTGCGGGCCGTTGCCGCCGTGGCTCGCGTCGTACGCACCGAGGTTCGTGTTCCACAGGAGCGCATCCTGCTGAAGCGCGGCGATGTTGCCCGTATTCGTCGTGACCTGGTTGCCGAGCGTCGTCACGCTGTTGCCGACATTCGTAATCGACTGGTTCAGCGTGTCGGTAGCCTTGCCGAGCTGGCCGACGTTCACGGCGTCGCCCGTGGCAACACCGTCCGCGACGTTGTGCAGCGCGACCGGCGACTGCGAACCCTTGCCGCCGAGCGTGACGCCGCTGTGGGCGTCATCGTCGTACTGCACGGCGTTCTTCGTCGCGTCGCCGATCTGGTTGGTGATCGACGTGCTCAGGCTGCCGAGCGTCGTGCTGATGTTGTTCGTCACGCTCGTGCTGAGCGACGACAGGCCGCCATTCAGTTGCCCGACGTTCACCGCGTCGGTATTCGCGACCCCGGCTGCGACGTTGTGCAGCGTCGTGCCGTTCGTGCCGGCGAACGTCACCGAGTCGAATCCGCTCTGGCCGTCGTACTTCACGTTGCGTGCGTCGGCCGCCTGCAGGTTGCTGATGTTCGTGGTTGCGGTGCTGAGCGACGTGTTGATGCCGGTGACGCTGGTCTGCAGGTTCGTGATGTTCGACGCCGCCGTCGAAATGGACGTCTGCAGCGGTGCGACGGTGCCCTTCAACTGACCGACGTTGACCGCATCGGTGTCGGCGACACCGGCCGCGACGCCGTTGATCGTCGTGCCGTTGCTGCCGTCGAGTGCGATCGCCGCGTGCGAATCGTCGGTGTATTTCACGACGTTCTTCGTTGCGGTCACGATGCTGGTGCTGAGGCTGTTGCCCACGTTGGTCACGCGCTGGTCGACGTTCGAGATCGTGGTCGACAGCGAATTGCCGACGGACGTCACACGCGCGTCGACCGTGGCGATGCTGGTGCTGAGCGTGCCGTTCACGTTCTTCAACTGCTGGACGTTGACGGCATCCGTATCGGCCGCGCCTGCCGCGACGTTCTTGAGCTGGCGCTCCTTGCCGATTGCACCGAACGACACCGCACCGCCAACCGGCGCGGCCGTGCCGCCGAACACCGGCGTGCCGCCATTGTTCGCACCGACGCTGCCCGAACCGATCGCCACCTGGTTGTTGTCGTTCGTCTGCGCGCCCGCGCCGATCGCCACGGATTGCGTGCCGCCGGCGCGCGTCTGGGTGGCCGCGTCATACGACGCGCCGGCCGACACGCCGTCGCTGGTCGTCGGGTTGGCGCCGCCGATCGCAACCGAGCGATCGCCGCTTGCCAGCGCCGAGTGGCCGAGTGCGATCGAGCTCGTGCCGCGTGCGTCCGCGACGTTGCCGACTGCCATCGAGAAGTCGCCGACCGCGGCCGACTGGCGGCCGATGGCGAGCGCCGTATTGCCTTGCGCGACGGCCACCGTGCCGATCGCCGTCGCCGAGTTCGCCAGCGCCTGCGCGCCGACGCCGACAGCAATCGAACCGCCGCTGCTGGTGCCGCCCTTGCTGGCCGCATTCGACTGGTCGCCGATCGCGATGCCGCTGGTACCGGCCCGGGCATTCGTTCCCATCGTGACGTTGGTCGTGCTCACCGCGGCGTAGCCCCCGCTCTTGGTCGACACGCACAGCGGGTTCGTGCCGTCGATGCACTGACCGCTCAGCGCGTTGTCCGGGTTGCCGCGGTCGACGAAATTGTCCGCGTGCGCGGCGCCCGAGATCAGGACACCTGCACCCGTGAACATGGCGGCGGCAAGCGCCGAAATCTGCTTCCTCTTCATGGCCTTCTGCTCCGTTTTTTTGCGTTTGGTTTGAATACGGACTACTTAATTTTGTTGAAGACTTCAGCTGCGGTTACGATTGCGACTTCAGTGCGGAACCCGATTCCCATGCGCGGCCCGGGCGTGTCGAAGGCGACACGCGTCGTCCGCCCGTAGCGATGGGACGTTCGAAAGCCCGGGCACGCCGCTCGTGTGACGGCCCGTTCCGTTAATTCAGGCAATGCGTTAGGAATGCATATCGTTTTATATGGGCGAATTCGCCCAACGACTGAATCCGGAGATTCAACCCGCCGTTATGGACACCCCTGATTTGATGTCGCGCCGACCGCGACCAACCCCGCTTCTTTTATTTCATCCACGGCAACCGGATTTTCGCTTGCGCGTGACGGACATGCGTTCGGAGTCACATCAATTGATGCCCTCGGACCCGAATCGCACAACGTCCGTCCCAACCCGCCGTGCCTTGTGTTGCTCGGTGCAACCCTGCGCTCAAAGTTCGGACGAATTATGGGACACGACCGAAAATTATTGAAGGTGACATTCTTTATAGATTGTAAAATTCAATATATTCAATGTGTTACGTTAAAAATACGCATCTCGCAAACGATTTCGCGCCATTGAAATTAATAGAAGTGTTTCGCCGGGCGGATAAAATCTTTGCTGAGGCGGATTAAAAGTAAATGCCAGCAAAAAGTTTTTTCAAAAAAATGCGGCGCTGCGCGACCGTACGCGGCGGAGCAAATGAAAATGGCGGAATTGGACAGGCAGCGGCGTTCCGTACTGCAAACACAAATCACAATACACGATGAAGAATCCGAAAAACGGAATGAAGCAGATAGAGTCAATGCGTCTGGCAAGAATTGAAATATGCCCCTACAATTCGGCTCGCATCGGTACCGACGGTTGCGCACTTTTCGACGCGCGACGACGGCAACGCTCCGCGCCATTACCGGATCAGTGATCAAAACAAGCAATGCCGGGTATTACGCCGACCGGTTGTCTGTCGCGTAGCGGGGCGAAATCCGAATATCGATGCGTTTGTGCGTCGCCATAGAGCGGCTTCCGACGATTACTCCGAACCGGGCCGGCCACCCGCAGGAACGCAGCCAGCAGCCATTCCAGAACAGGTGCACGATGCATCCATCGATCTCCGCATTGGGCGACGCCCATATCCTGATCGTCGACGATCAGCCCGACCAGCTTCGCTTGCTGATCGACATCCTGCGCGGCACCGGGTGCCGGATCAGCATCGCATCCGACGGGCTGCAGGCGTGCCAGCGCGCGCAGGCGCTCATGCCCGACCTGATCCTGATGGATGTCCGCATGCCGCGGATGGACGGTTTCACCGCGTGCCGGCTGCTTGTC
This sequence comes from Burkholderia sp. Ac-20392, assembly GCF_017104585.1. NCBI lineage: Bacteria > Pseudomonadati > Pseudomonadota > Betaproteobacteria > Burkholderiales > Burkholderiaceae > Burkholderia > Burkholderia sp. Ac-20392. The sequence continues at coordinate 19,104 of NZ_JAAGPB010000002.1, read as the reverse complement.
GCCGATCCGCTGACGTGTGCGATTCCGGTGATCTTCCTGACCGTGGCCGGCGCCCTGCACGAACGCCTCGAGGGATTCGAAATCGGCTGCGTCGACTATGTGGTGAAGCCGTTCGAGCCCGCCGAAGTGCTCGCGCGGATTCGCGTGCAGCTCGCGCGGGAGAAGCGGGAGCGGCCCGTCGACCTGGACAGCCCGTTCGTGGCCGGCAAGGACGACGACATCATCGTGCGCGCGGCCATCCGCCACCTGGCACGGACGCTGAACGATCCGCCAACGGTGGAGCAGCTGGCCCGCGCGGTCGGCACCCATGAAAAGCGGCTGTCACGCGCGTTTCGCGACAATCTCGGCCAGACGGTGTTCGAGTACCTGCGGCACGAGCGGCTGCGGATCGCGCAGGATCTGCTGGATTCGACGTCGCTCAGCATTGCGAGCATCGCGAAGGAAATCGGTTTTTCCACGCCGGCGAATTTCGCGACCGCATTCCGCGAACGTTTCGGCCTCACGCCGACCGAGTGGCGACGCCAGCGCCAAGCCGGCGAACGCGCCGCGCGTCGGGAGCCGCAACGCGGCGCGTAGGACCATGCCGCACGTTTGCGATTACCAGTTGTATTTCGCGGTGGCCAGCACGGTCCGCTCGTTGCCGAACACGCAGACGGCGTACGACTGACAGCCACTGACATAGCTCCGGTCGAACAGGTTCGCGACGTTCAGCGCGAATCGCCAGTGCGGCATCTCGTAGTGCAGCGCCAGGTCGACCAGCGTCACGCTCGGCACGGTCAGCGAGTTGTCGGGCGCGCCGGCCGACGCGCTCTGGTAGCGCACGCCGCCGCCGATCCCGAGGCCCGACAGCGCTCCCGTGCGCCAGGTCCAGTCGGCCCACATCGACGCCATCTGCCGCGGCAGCGGCACCGACACCGGCCAGTTGTTCAGCGACGCGTCGTTCGCCTGCACGCTCTTGACGTCCTGATACACATACGACGCGACGACCGACAGCTCGCGGCTGACCTTGCCGACCGCGCTCAGTTCGATTCCGCGCGAGCGCACCTTGCCGGTCTGCACCGACGTCGTGCCGGTCGGGTCGAGACTCACCGGTGTCGGCGTCACGACGTTGGTCTGGTCGATCTGGTAGACGGCCGCACTCAGCATCAGGTTCTTGCCGGGCGGCTGCCAGCGCAGCCCGGCTTCCGTCTGCTTGCCGCGCGTCGGTTTAGGCAAGCCGCCGCCGAACATCCTGACGCCGATGACGGGATCGAACGACGTCGAATAGCTCACGTACGGCGACAGCCCGGCGTCGCCCTGATAGGTGAGCCCGACACGCCCGGAGAATGCACTGACGTCCTGCTGCGCCTGCGTGCCGGCCGTCCGGTCGTCGAACCGCGCATTGACGAAATCCTCGCGACCGCCGAGCGTCAGCGTCCAGCGCTTCCAGCGGATCTGGTCCTGCGCGTACACGCCGAACGCGTTCATCGCCGTGTACTGGTCGACGTGGCCGAGCGACGTCGGGCCGGAGAAAATCGCATCCGTGACGGGCCGATAGACGGGGTGGTACAAGTTGAGCGACGGCGCCAGCGCGAGCCACACGCTGTTGGTCGTCGTCTGCCGGTCATATTGCACACCGAGCAGCAGCGTATGTTCGACCGGCCCCGTGCCGAAGCGCGCCTGCGCATGGTTGTCGATATCGAGCCGGCTGTAGTTGAGCTGGAACAGCCCCGCGAACCGCATCATGTTGGTGGTGCTGCGGGGCATGTAGCCGTTACCGAACACGGTGGCGTCGTCGAGCGACAGGTGCGACCAGCGCACGTCCTGGTGCAGCGACCAGATCGCATTCACGCGATGCTCCAGCGCGTAGCCGAGCGACCACTGCTTCTTCCGGTAGTCGTTGAAACCTGGGTCGCCCATGTAGATGTCCTGCGACAGCCGGCCGTTCGGGTTCGGCAACACCGTGCCCGACGCGGGCAGGAAGTTCGACGAAATATCGCCGCTGTCCTGCAGGAACGTCGCCGAGAGCGTCAGTGACGTGTCGGCGTTCGGCCGCCAGCGGAACGACGGCGCCAGCGCGACGCGCCGGTCGCCGTTCGGGCCGGTGACCGCGTTGCCGTCGCGCGCCACGCCGACGAAGCGGTACGCATAGCGGCCGTCCGGATCGAGCGTATCGCCGACGTCGACCATGAATTGCTTGCGTGCGTCATTGCCGATCTGCACGCCGGCTTCGCGGACGCGCTCGCCGTCGGCAAGTTTCGTGTGTGCGTCGACGATCGCGCCGGGCTCGCCCGCGCCGTACAGCACCGACGTCGGCCCGCGCAGCACGGCGATCGAGTCGATCGTGTACGGGTCGACACGCCAGTTCGCGATGACGGCCGTATTCGGCGCGGCCACGCCGTCGACGTACAGCGTCGGCGTGAAGCCGCGCAGCGCCGCATACCAGTCGGTGCGGCTGTCGGCGCCGAACGTCGCGAATCCCGGCACGTAGCGCAGCGCCTGGTTCAGGTCGGTCGCGCCGGTCATCTCGATCTGCTGTGCGGTCACGAGATTGATCGTTTGCGGGATCTCGGCCACCGGCGTATCGGTCTTCGTGCCGGCCGTGGTGCGCAGCCCGACGAGCCCGCTCGACGTGCGGTCGGCCTTCCCTGTCACGTCGATCGTCGGCAGTACGGCCGCCGCCGCGCCGGACGGCGGCGTGGCGCCCGCGCCCGATGCCTGCGCGTGTGCGCCGCCCGTTGCCGCCACGACCAACGCGCTCCCGGCAGCGATCGCCCTCGCGCGTCGCGCCGTACCCGTCCCCGTTACCATCGTTCCTTGCTCCGTCGTGCTGGTGGCCGATTCGGCCTGATCGCGGCGCGACGCACCGTCGGCGTCGGCCCTGTGTTGTCTTCTTTGCGATGCGGGTTGCGCGCGAGTCGGCATGCACTGGCCCATGGCGTCGGTCGCGAGCGCAGCGATGATACCGGGCGAACGTGGCGAGGTCTTGAAAAAAGTGCGTCGACGTTCGGCGCGTGGAAGGTGGGCCGGCTCGGCATCGAGCCAGACGGTTGCCGCCGGGCAAGGCGGATGAAAGACCGGAGCGCTAGACTGCGTGCGCCACGGAAAGCGGTCGCGGGCTGCACGGCCCCGCGTGTCACCGGGATTCGTCGTGCTGCGCCGGCCATGCGGGTCCGGCGCCGCGATGTTGTCCTCCCCCAAGGTTCGGCTTCCGTGTTTGTCACGCCACCGCCACCACCGAGGACCGTATGCCCCGCCTGTCGACTCGACCGCTGTTCGCCGCGTTGCTCGCCGTGAGCGCACTCTTCTGCGCCGTGCCGCCGGCCCGCGCCTGCGACATCCCGGCGGCCGTCGCGACGATCGATCCGCCCGGCTACTACGACGACGCCGCCGGCTATGCGCGCGCGGTCAAGCCAATGCGCGATTTCATTTCGCGGCTCAATGCGTCGGCGGACCAGGGTGACTGGTCGTGCGCGGTGAGCCTGCTGGAAAGCTGGGCGCGGGCCAATGCGCTGATGGGCCCGATCTCCGGTTATCAGGGCGACTACGAGCGTTCATGGGCCGGCACCGACTTCGCGATGGTGATCCTGCGCATACCGCGCGACGTGCGCGAAGCAAACCGCGCACGGTTCGACGCGATCGACCCGTGGCTCGAACGCATCGCGATCGCCACCCGCGATGCGGAAGCGATCAACCATCTACACAACAACCTCGTGTACTGGGCCGGACTCGACCTGATCGCCATTGGTACCGTGACCGGCAACACGAGCCTCGTCGACTCGGGGCTGCTGCGGGTTCGCGAAGGCATCCGCGACATCGGCCCCGACGGTTCGCTTGCACGTGAAGTCAAACGCGGCAACCGCGCGCTGCACTATCACACGTTCGCGCTACTCCCGCTCGTGTTCGCGGCGGAACTCGTGCAGCGACGCCATATCGATCTCTATCGGGAAAGCGACGGCGCGATCGGCCGCCTGGCGAACCTCGTCATCAATGCGGTCGTCACTCCCGCCAGCTTCACGGCCATCACGCCGATCAAGCAGGACCTGTTTCCGTGGACGTTCCGCGATGAACTGAGCTGGGTCGAACCGTACTACGCGCGCTTTCATGACGCTCGCCTGCCGGCGATCATCGCATCGCGCCGCCCGTTCACCGAATGGCGGCTCGGCGGGGATGTGACGGCAGTCTGGGGCGCGCCGCTGCCGTAGAGAGTCGGTGAGTGAGCTGCCGCGCGAGCCGCTAGGCGCGCACGCGCCGCATCCTGAGCGTCGCCGACGGCGACTCGCCGAACGCCCGCTTGTACTCGATCGCGAACCGCCCGAGGTGCGCGAAGCCCCATTTCAGCGCGATATCCGTCACCGACGCGAGCCCCGGCGACGCGTCGGCCAGCAGCTCCTCGCGCACATGTTGCAGCCGCAACTGTCGCACGAAGCCCATCGGCGTGATGCCGTGACGATGACGAAAGCCGGCGAACAGCGTGCTCGGGCTGACGCCGGCGAGTTCGGCGAGCCGTTCGATCGTCAGCGGCTCGTCGAGATGCGCGCGGATGTACTCCTCGACGCGCCGCACGTAGAACGGCGCGAGCGCCACCGGCCGATGCCCCGTGCCGTTGCGCGCGCTGTTCGGGTGGCCATGCAGCAGCAGGTTGAGCAGCGTCGATTCGAGCTGCTCGAAGGCGAGCGGATGACGCAGCGGATGCGCATCCGTCACGATCGCGCCGGCGAGGATCGGCAGCATCTGCGCCAGACACGTCCCTTGCGACGACGACAGGCTGAATTCCGGCTCGAATTCCACCGGCGCGCGCCGGTCGTCGCCGAAATGCCGCTGCGCGTGGCGCTCCATCACTTCGCGCTCGATGCGCAGGATGACTTGCGGACACGCGTCGCCCCAGCGCATCTTCAGCGACAGCGTCGGCGAGATCAGCGACGCGGTGCCCGGCGACGACACGAAACGCGCCGAGCCGCACTCGATCTCCGCGTCGCCGCGCAACGGGATCTGCAACAGGAAGAAGTGCTCGAGCGGCCCGGGCTCGATGCTGACGCCACCGCCATAATCGAGCAGGTTCAACGACAGGTTGCCCCAGCGCGCATGATGCATGCAGCTGCGCAACGCGCGCGATTCGCCGGTCGGCGTGAGCCGGTGCGGCTTGAAGACGTCGGCGACGCGTGCGCGAACCTCGTCGACATCGTTCGACTGCAACAGCAGGTTGTCGTGATTGAAACAGGCCGTATCCGGCAGCCAGCCTGTTCCGGAAAATTGCGCCATCGATGTTCTCCCGTCATGCTCGATTGCACTCGCGCCGTGCATGCGTTCCCGGTAGGGGGCATCCGCCGCACGATCCGGATAGCGCCCGGAGTATCCGGACAGTCCGGCCGCCAAAGCACGCAAGTCCCGCGCAAACGACGCAAGAAGCGGACCGTTCGCGCATCGTAGAAACTGTGCGGGGCTTCCGCATCCGCACATACCCGCAGTCAGCCGCGCGCCTGCCCACGCGCGGCGGCCGGTGCAACAGGTTTCCGGAATTCGTGGATACCGGCCGAAGAAAGCGGATAGAAACGCCCATTTCGTCCGCCAATACTGGGCTTGTCGCAGCAATGAACTGAATGGAGGGACACATGCAAGGACGTCACATCGAGATCCCGTCGCCGGACGGCGGCACGTTTCGCGCATACCTGAGCACGCCGGCCGCCGGCAAGGGGCCCGGCATCGTGCTGTGCCACGAGATCTTCGGCGCGAATGCGACGATGCGGGAAGCGGCCGACTATTACGCGGAGGAAGGCTATACGGTGCTCGTGCCCGACCTGTTCTGGCGCCAGGCGCCGGGGATCGAACTCGGTTACACAGCCACCGATATGGAACGCGCGATGGCCCTTTACCGCGAATACGACGAGAACCAGGGCGTCGAGGATGTCGGCGCCGCGCTGAGCACACTCAAGACGCTGCCGGAATGCACGGGCGAAGCCGGCGTGCTCGGCTACTGCCTCGGCGGCAAGCTCGCGTATCTCGCCGCGTGCCGGCTGCCGGGCGTGGCCGCGGCGGTCAGCTACTACGGCGTGGGCATCGAGCAGGCGCTCGACGAGGCGTCGCACCTGCACGGCCGGCTCGTGCTGCAGATCGCCGGGCAGGACCGCTTCTGCCCGCCTGACGCACAGCAGCGCATTGCCGACACCCTCGCGGGGCGCGACGACGTCGAAGTGTATGTGTATCCGGGCGTCGATCACGCATTCGCGCGCGTCGGCGGCGAGCATTTCGACAAGGCCGCCGCAATCATGGCGCACCAGCGCGCGATCGCCGCTTTCCGTGCCGCGCTCGGCCCGCGCTACGACCTGTCCACACTGTGGGAAGCGCATCTCAAGCACGAATTCGACACACGCAACGTCGATGCAACGATGGCGACGATGGTTGCGCAACCGTACGTCAATCACATTCCGACGCTGACGGGCGGCGTCGGCTACGACGAGCTCAAGCGCTTCTACACGCATCATTTCGTGCATGCGAATCCGCCCGACACGACGATCACGCCGATCTCGCGCACGATCGGTGCGAGCCAGATCGTCGACGAGCTGCTGTTCTGCTTCACGCACACCACCGAGATCGACTGGATGCTGCCGGGCGTCGCACCGACCGGCAAGCGTGTGGAGATTCCGCTCATCGCGATCGTCAAGTTTCGCGGCGACAAGCTCTATCACGAACACATCTACTGGGATCAGGCGAGCGTGCTCGTGCAGATCGGCCTGCTCGATCCGGCCGGCCTGCCGGTCGCGGGCGTCGAAACGGCCCGCAAGCTGCTCGACGAAACCGTGCCGTCGAACGGCCTGATGCGCCGCTGGCAGGACAGCGAGCCGTCGTCGGGTGCGCATTGACGCGGACCTTCCCCCACACAACGATTCCCGGAGACACCCCATGACTGTTCTTGCTGGCAAAGTCGCGATCGTCACCGGCGGCGCCACGCTGATCGGCGCCGCGGTCGTGCAGGACCTGAACCGCGCCGGTGCGTGCGTCGCGATCCTCGATCTCGATGCCGAGAACGGCGCGCGCGTGGCCGATTCGCTCGGCGAACGAGCGATGTTCGTCGCGCTCGACATCACCGACGATCGCGCGATCGAGCGTACGGTAGCGGCCATCGTCGAGCGGTTCGGCGCGATCGACGTGCTCGTCAATCTCGCGTGCAGCTATGTCGACAACGGCATCCAGGCGACCCGCAACGACTGGCTCGCCGCGATGGACGTCAACGTCGTGTCGGCGGCGATGCTCGCGAAGGCCGTGCACCCGCACATGGTCCGGCGCGGCGGCGGCGCGATCGTGAACTTCAGCTCGATCTCGGCCCAGTGCGCGCAAACCGGCCGCTGGCTGTACCCGACGTCCAAGGCGGCGATCCGCCAGCTCACGCGCAGCATGGCGATGGATCTCGCGCCCGACCGCATTCGCGTCAACTCGGTGTCGCCGGGATGGACGTGGTCGCGCGTGATGGACGAGATGACGCATGGCGACCGTGCCAAGACCGATCGCGTCGCCGCGCCGTTCCACCTGCTCGGCCGGGTCGGCGATCCATCGGAAGTCGCACAGGTCGTGACGTTCCTGTGCAGCGACGCGGCGAGCTTCGTGACGGGCGCCGACTACGCGGTGGATGGCGGCTATGCCGCGATGGGCCCCGAACAGGCGGTGCCGGCCATTCCGCGTCTCGCGGAATGACCGCTGCCCGCCGCCGCTTTCCCCACCTCTTCGTACGGCCGGCATCCGGCCAACCCAGGACACACTCATGAGACGCATCGCCATCGTCGGCGCGGGCCAGTCCGGCCTGCAACTCGCCTTCGCCCTGCTCGACCAGGGCTACCACGTCACGCTCGCGACCAACCGCGACGCCGAACAGATCCGCACAGGCAAGGTCATGTCAAGCCAGTGCATGTTCCACACGTCATTGCAGATCGAGCGCGACCTCGGCCTGAACACCTGGGAGGAAGCGTGCCCGTCCGTCGAAGGAATCGGGATCGCGGTGCCGCATCCGGACGGCAACGGTCGCAAGGTGATCGACTGGTCGTCGCGGCTCACCCGCTATGCGCAGTCGGTCGACCAGCGCGTCAAAATGGCCGACTGGCTCGACGGCGTGCGGCGCCGGGGCGCGGACGTGCGCATTGCCGACATCGGCGTGCCCGAACTCGAGGAACTGGCGCGCAGCCACGACCTCGTGCTGCTCGCGGCCGGCAAGGGCGAGATCGTCAACCTGCTCGGCCGCGACGACGCGCGCAGCGCGTTCGACCGCCCGCAACGCGCGCTGGCCCTCACCTACGTGAAAGGGATGACGCCGAGCCAGCCGTATTCGCGGGTGCGCTTCAACCTGCTGCCCGGCATCGGCGAGTATTTCGTGTTCCCCGCGCTGACCACGACGGGCCCGTGCGAAATCATGGTGTTCGAAGGCATTCCCGGCGGCCCGCTCGACTGCTGGGCCGACGTGAAGACGCCCGAGCAACACCTGGACCGGAGCCTGTCGTTCCTGCAGCAATACGTGCCGTGGGAATTCGAACGCTGCCGCGACGTCGAGCTCACCGATCCGAACGGCACGCTGGCCGGGCGCTTCGCGCCGACGGTGCGCAAGCCGTTCTTTCGGTTGCCGTCGGGCCGCACGGTGTTCGGGATGGCCGATGCGGTGGTCGTCAACGATCCGATCACCGGCCAGGGATCGAACAACGCCGCAAAATGCGCGAAGGCGTATTTCGACGCGATCGTCGCACGCGATGCCGCACCGTTCGGCGAAGACTGGATGCAGCAGACGTTCGAAGGCTACTGGGCGTATGCGCAGCATGTCGTGCGCTGGACCAATTCGCTGCTCACACCACCGCCGCCGCACATCCTCGAACTGCTCGGCGCGGCCGGCCAGTTGCCGTCGCTCGCCGCGGCGATCGTCGATGGCTTCGACGATCCGCGCCGGTTCGCGCCGTGGTGGTTCGAGCCGTCGGCCTGCGCGGCAACGATCCGCGAACACGGCGCACGCGCGGAGTAACCGGCATGGAAACGACCGCTACCGATCGCCCGGCCCTCGACCCGATGCAGTTGCGCGCCGCGTTCGGGCAATTCCCGACCGGAGTGACCGTGATCACCACGTGCACGGCCGACGGACGCAAGGTGGGCCTCACCGCCAATTCGTTCTCGTCGCTGTCGCTCGATCCGCCGCTCGTGCTGTGGAGCCTGCGCAAGGTCGCGCCGAGCCGCCCGGATTTCGTCGCGGCCACCCATTTCGCGATCAACATCCTCGCGCACGACCAGATCGACCTGTCGCGCCGCTTCGCGACGCCCAGCGCCGACAAGTTCGACGGCGTGCTTCACGTCGACGCTGAGACTGGCGGCGTGCCCTGCCTCGACGGCGCAAGCGCGCGCTTCGTGTGTCGCAACGTCGGCCATTACGAAGGCGGCGATCACCTGCTGTTCATCGGCCAGATCGAACAGTTCGACGCGTTCGGCCATGCGCCGCTGGTGTTCCATGCCGGCCAGTATCGCGCGATCGCCGATCACCCCGATCTTTTTCGTGCCATTTGATTAGTTATACCAATAAATATCCAGAAGGTGGTGAATATGAAACTCGGCTCTCGCGTGCTCGTCGTCGCAGGCCTCACGATCGCCGGCATGGCGGCCAGCGCGCCGGCCGGCGCGACCGACCTGCCGGCGGTCAACCTCGGCATGACCAGCTTCCTCGACGGGATGCCGCCGGCCGGCTCCGGCTGGTACGGCACGCAGTACCTGCAGTACTACACGGCGGGCCGCGTCAACGACAATGCGGGCAACAAGGTCGGACTGCCGAAGCAGGACATCGACCTGTTCGCGGGGCTGAGCCAGCTCGTCTACCAGTCGCCGCTGACGTTCGCGGGCATGCATCCCGGACTCGACGTGATCCTGCCGTGGATCGCGTCCGCGCGAACCGACGACGGCATCGGCAACGTCGCGCTGAATGCGCGCGCCGGCTTCGGCGATCTGCTGATCGGCCCGTTCATCCAGTTCGATCCGGTGATGGGCGCGCAAGGCCCGCGCTTCGCGCAGCGTGTGGAGTTCCAGTTCATCGCGCCGACCGGCGCATACGACCCGTCGCGCGCGATCAATCCCGGCAGCCATTTCTGGTCGTTCGATCCGTACTGGGCGGCGACGCTCTGGCTCACCCCCAAGTGGACCGTGTCGTGGCGGCTGCATTATCTGTGGAACGCGACCAACCACCAGCCGGCCACGTCGCTTGGCCCGGACGTGACGTCGACGCAGGCCGGTCAGGCGGTTCACGCGAACTTCGCGACCGAGTATGAAGTGCGACCCGGCCTGCGGCTGGGGCTCAACGGCTACTGGCTGCGCCAGACCACCGACATGAAGGAAAACGGGCAGGACGTGCCGGGCACGCGGGAGGCCGTGTTTGCGATCGGCCCGGGGGCCATGTATAGCTTCTCGCCGCAGGATCACCTGATGTTCAACGCGTACTTCGAGACCTATGCGCGCAACCGGCCGCAGGGTACGCGGATGGTGCTGCGCTACGTGCATCACTTTCAGTGACGGCCTCGGCCGGGTGAACGGGCCCGATCGCAATCGTCGGATGTAATCGGGCTGCCGGCACCCACGCGCCTGTCCTATAGTTTTGGAGAAGACCACGCAGCCAATACGTCACGACCACGGAGGGTCCGCACCATGGCGACTTCAGCAACCGTCCGGTTCTGGTCGAACGTATCGCGGCGGCTGGCGCGCGGCATGGTTGCCGTCGCACCGGCTTTGGTGATCAGTCTCGCCGTTTCCGCGTGCGGCGGCGACAGCTCGCCGACCTCGAACACGCCCGCGTTCGCGAACGCGGCGCGCCCGCAGATCAACGCGCTGCTCGCGGACACGCTCACCCCCGGCGCGGTCGTCTATGTGCAGTCGCCGCAGGGCAACTGGCTCGAATCGTTCGGCACGGCGGTGCGCGGCACGAACACGCCGATCCCGACGAATGCGCACTTTCGCGTCGGCAGCGTGACGAAGACCTGGACTGGCACGGTGATTCTGCAACTGGTACAGGAAGGCCGGTTGAGCCTCGGCGACACCGTCAGCAAGTTCGTCCCGAACGTGCCCAACGGCAACACGATCACGATCGAACAGTTGCTGACCATGCGTAGCGGCCTCTACAACTATTCGACGAATCTCGCGTTCAACCAGACGCTCGATGCGCAGCCCGACAAGGTCTGGACCACGTCCGAGTTGCTGGGCATCGCCGAAGGCCAGCCCGTCTATTTCCCGCCCGGCACGGATTTTCGCTACTCGAATACGAACACGATACTGCTGGGGCTCATCATCGAGCAGCTGACCGGCATGAGCGCGGCCGATGCGATGAACGCGCGCCTGTTTGCGCCGCTCGGCCTGGCCAATACCCTGCTCCCGCCGCAGCAGGACACGTCGCTGCCGGCGCCGGCGCCGCAGGGCTATCAATGGGGCACCAATGCCGAGACGACCGACAGCGATGCGCTGTCGCCCCAGCGCCAGGCTGACGCGAAAAGCGGCGCGCTGCAGCCGACGAACGTGACCGGCGTCAATACGTCGTGGGCGTGGACGGCCGGCTCCGGCATTTCAACCGTGACGGAACTGGCCGCCTACGTGCAGCGGATGGTCGGCGGCGGCTACCTGAACGCCGACCTGCAGGCGCAACGGCTCGCCAGTTGCACGCCGGTCGATCCGACCGACCCGATGTCGGCGAGCTACTGCCTGGGCCTGGCCAAGTTCGGCACGTTCTACGGACATACCGGCGAAATACCGGGCTTCAACACCTTCATGGGCTACGACCCGGTCACGAAAACGACGATCGTCACGTGGTCGAACACGGCTGCCGCGCCCGACGGACGCGCACCTGCCAACGAAATCGCGCGGATCATCATGGGCGAACTCAGCAACGCGGCCGAAATACCGGACGAAGGCCGGCCGTGATGCGGTGAAGGGGAACGTCGCGACCGGGGATGAAGTGCGTTGTGGTCTGCAGCGGCGACCGCGGCTCAGCGGCGACTGCCGGCGGCAGGCCATCGACATGAAGGACGACGCTCAGGCCCCGCCCCTCGGCGCACGGCATCGCACGCGACCGCCAGGAAGCCAGGCATCCTGACAGCGCCGCGTCATTCACCGGCCGACATCGCCCGCCACAAGATGGCGAACAGTTCGTCGAACTGCGCGGTCAGCGGCCGCGTCTCGCCCCGCATCAGGTGCATCACCATCACGCGCCCCAGCACGCCCATGAACACGTCCAGCAGCACCTTGCTGGATACCTTGTCGTTCAACGTGCCGCGTGCCTGGCCGTCCTTGAAAACGCCGAGGAAGGCTTCCATCAGCTCCCGGCTCTCATAGATGCCGATGTTCTTGTACCGCGACATGGGCATGGTCGTGAACATCATCAGCATCACCGAAGGATGCTTGTCCATGTAGTCCAGCGTGACCCAGCAGGTCTTGCGCAGGCGCTCGCGCACGTCGTCGATGCCCTGCAGGTGATCGATCATGCGCTCGGCCAGCCGGCCCAGCATCACGTCGAGCATCGCGCAAACCAGCACCTCCTTGCTGCCGAAGTACTTGTAGATGGTTTGCAGCGACACGTTGGCCGCGCGGGCCACGTCGGCCAGGCCCACCTCATGGAAATCGCGCCCGGAAAACAGCTCCAGCACGGCCTTCTCGATCCGGGCCAGCGTGTGACCGCGCATCCGCATCAGCAGCGCGCGACGCTCCTCGGGCTTGAGTGCATCGGGCGCCGCTTGCGCGTCAATGGATGGGTGTCTTTCCTTCATGGAAAGGCATGTTACCAAATTATCTCAAAATGGAAATAAGCCCTCCCGTTGCCTTGCCTTTCAACGCTCGCGTTACCAGAATGGCTCGCGCTGGATGCAGGTTTTTCATCGATTCCGCGTCGCATCAGGCATACGGAAACGGTAATCAGGATTACCGACAAGAGCGACCCGCCCGGGAAAACCCGGATCGCAATCACCCGACGAGCACACACCATGGCTATTCAAAATTTCGCCCCGAGCTGGATGACCCATGAGCACCAGATGCTGTTCGATACGGCCAACCGTTTCTTCAAGGAGCAGTGGGTTCCGAGGGACGAAGCCTGGCGCCAGGCCGGCATGATGGACCGGCACGCGTGGGAAGAAGCCGGGGCCAACGGCTTCCTGTGTGCGTCCATGCCCGAGGCGTACGGCGGCGCGGGCGGCGACTTCGGGCACGAGGCCGCGCTGATCCTTGCCCAGGGCGCGGCGGGAATCGGCGGCTTCGGCGGCTCGCTGCACTCGGGCATCGTCGCCCCCTACATCCTGCGCCACGGCACCGAAGCGCAAAAGCAACGCTGGTTGTCGCGCCTCGCCACGGGCGAGCTGATCGGCGCGATCGCGATGACCGAACCCGGCACGGGGTCGGACCTGCAGGCGGTGCGCACCACCGCCGCCCGGGAGGGCGACCACTACCGCATCAACGGCAGCAAGACCTTCATCACCAATGGCCAGCTTGCCAATCTGGTCATCGTGGTCTGCAAGACCAGCAAGGACGAAGGCGCGCAAGGCATGTCGCTGCTCGTGATCGAGACGGACCACGCGCCGGGCTTCAGGCGCGGGCGCAACCTCGACAAGCTCGGGATGGATGCGCAGGACACCTCGGAACTGTTCTTCGACGATGTGCGGGTGCCCGTCGACCACCTGCTGGGCGGGAACGAAGGCATGGGCTTCATCCAGCTCATGCAGGAGCTGCCGCAGGAGCGGCTGATCGTCGCCGTGGCAGGCATTGCGGCGATGGAGCTGGCCATGCAGGAAACGCTGGCCTATACCAAGGAACGGCAGGCGTTCGGCAAGCCGATCTTCTCGTTTCAGAACACACGTTTCAAACTGGCCGAATGCCAGGCGCTGCTGATGGCGTCGCGTGCGCTCGTGGATGCGGCCATCGTCGCGCATCTCAACGGCGAGCTGGGCGTGGACCGCGCGGCGCTCATCAAGTACTGGGTCACCGACAACCAGTGCAAGCTGATCGACGAATGCCTGCAGTTCTTCGGCGGCTACGGCTACATGAAGGAATACCCGATCGCCCGCCTGTACGCCGACGCGCGCGTGCAGCGCATCTACGGCGGGACCAACGAAATCATGAAGGAACTGGCTTCGCGCTACCTGTAAGCGCCGGCGCGCCTTCACCCCACCCATCCATCAGGGAATGTTCCTCATGAGCGAAGCCTATATTTTCGATGCCGTGCGCACGCCGCGCGGCAAGGGCAAGAAAGACGGCAGCCTGCACCAGGCCACCCCCGTATGGCTGCTGCGCACGCTGCTGCAGGCGCTGCAAGCGCGCAGCCGGCTCGACACCGCAAGGGTGGACGACGTCGTGCTCGGCTGCGTGACGCCGGTGGGCGAGCAAGGCGCGGACATCGCCCGCACCGCCGTGCTCGACGCGGGCTGGGCGCAAAGCGTGGCGGGCGTGACGCTGTCGCGCTTCTGCGCGTCGGGGCTGGAAGCCGCCAACCTCGCCGCGGCCAAGATCATGTCGGGAATGGAGGACATGGTGGTGGCCGGCGGCGTCGAATCCATGAGCCGCTGGGCGATGGGCAGCGACGGCGGCGCGTGGGTGATGGATCCGCGCGTCAACAGCGTCACGGGCTTCATTCCGCAGGGCATCAGCGCCGACCTCGTCGCCACGCTCGAAGGCTTCGACCGCAGCGATCTCGATGCGTATGCCGCCGAGTCGCATCGCCGTGCGGCGCACGCGCAGGCGCAAGGTTACTTCGCCCGCTCGATCGTCCCGGTGACGGATCTCAATGGCCGGCTCCTGCTGGATCGGGACGAGACGATTCGCCCGGGCTCCTCCGTCGAATCGCTCGCGCAGATCGGCGCCGCGTTTGAAACGATGGGCGCGATGGGCTTCGACGCCACCGCGCTGGACAAATACACCACCATCGAAAAAATCCATCACCACCACCATGCCGGCAATTCGTCCGGGATCGTCGACGGCGCGGCACTGCTGCTGATGGGCAGCCGGGCCGCAGGCGAGCAGGCGGGGCTCAAGCCGCGCGCCCGGGTGCGCGCGTTCGCGGTCACGGGCAGCGAGCCCACGATCATGCTCACCGGCCCCACGCCCGCCGTGTGCAAGGCGCTGGCCAAGGCGGGCATGGCGGCCTCGGACATCGACCTGTGGGAGATCAACGAAGCGTTCGCCACCGTGCCGATGAAGACGGCGCGCGATCTCGGCGTGCCGCTCGAGCGCGTGAACGTCAACGGCGGTTCGATCGCGATGGGCCACCCGCTGGGCGCGACGGGCGCCATCCTTCTCGGCACCGCGCTGGACGAACTGGAGCGCACCGGCCAATCCACCGCGCTGGCCACCCTGTGCGTCGGCGCCGGCATGGGTATCGCCGCCATCATCGAACGCGTTTGAAGAGGGCTCGACACATGACCACCTACACCACCCTCTCGTTCGATGTGGACGCCAACGGTATCGGCCTGGCCACCCTCGACCAGCCCGGCCGCGCGATGAACGTGCTCGCCCCGGCGCTGATGGAAGAATTCACGCGCGTCATTGGGCACGTGACACAGGACGCCGGAATCAAGGGCCTCGTGATCACGTCCGGCAAGCCGAGCTTCATCGCCGGGGCCGACATCGACCAGCTCAGCCGGATCACGTCCGCCGAGCAGGCCTTCCAGTTGAGCGAACAGCTCAAGGCGCTGCTGCGCCGCATGGAGACATGCGGCAAGCCCGTGGTGGCCGCGCTCAACGGCACCGCGCTCGGCGGCGGACTGGAACTGGCGCTGGCCTGCCATGCGCGCTTTGCGATCGACGATCCCAAGGCAAAGATCGGCCTGCCTGAAGTCAAGCTGGGCCTGTTGCCCGGCGGCGGCGGGACGCAACGCCTGCCGCGCATGATCGGCATCCAGAAAAGCTTCGAGCTGATCACCCAGGGCACCGAGTTGAGTCCGGCCAAGGCGCTGGGTCTCGGCCTGCTGAACGAGCTGGCCGTCACGCGCGAGGAACTGCTGCACAAGGCCCATGCGTGGTGCCTGGCCCACCCCGCGCCCGTGCAGCCGTGGGACACCAAGGGTTTTCGCATGCCCGGCGGCGACAGCAAGAGTCCCGCCGTCGTGCAAATGCTGGCCATCGCGCCTTCCATCGCCAATGCGAAGGCGCATGGCAACTACCCGGCCCTGACTCACATCATGAGCTGCCTGTTCGAGGGCGGCCTGCTCGACTTCGACGCCGGCTCGCAGGTGGAGTCGCGCTACTTCGCCGCCTGCGTGATGTCGCAGGTCAGCCGGAACCTGATCGGCACGCTGTGGTACCAGCTCAATGCGATCAAGAAGGGGCAGTCGCGCCCCGCCGGCGTGCCGTCGGGCAAGGTGAGGAAGGTGGGCATCCTCGGCGCGGGGATGATGGGGGCCGGCATTGCGTACGTGTCGGCCAAGGCGGGCATCGACGTGGTGCTGCTCGACACCACGCAGGAGAACGCCGAGAAGGGCAAAGCGTATTCGGCAGGATTACTTGACAACGCGCTGGCGCGCGGCAAGACCACGCAGGACAAGCGCGACGCCCTGCTCGCGCGCATCCTGCCCACCACGCGCTACGACGACCTGCAGGGCTGCGACCTGGTGGTCGAGGCCGTGTTCGAGGACCGCGCGATCAAGGCCGACTGCACGACGCTGGCCGAGGCCGTCATCGGCGAGGACGCGGTGTTCGCGTCCAATACGTCCACGCTGCCGATCACGGGGCTGGCACGCGTGAGCCGCCGTCCGGCCCACTTCATCGGCCTGCACTTCTTCTCGCCCGTGGACAAGATGCCGCTGGTCGAGATCATCGTGGGCGAGAAAACCTCGGACGAGACACTCGCGCGCGGCTTCGATTACGTGCTGCAGATCGGCAAGACGCCCATCGTCGTGAACGACAGCCGGGGCTTCTACACGTCGCGCGTGTTCGCCACCTATGTGATGGAGGGCATGGCGATGCTGGCCGAAGGCGTGCATCCGCGTTCCATCGAAGTGGCCGGCCTCAAGGCAGGCATGCCCATGCCGCCGCTGGCGCTGCAGGACGAAGTCTCGCTCGGCCTGTCGTTGCACGTGACGGACCAGACCCGCCGCGACCTGGAGGCCGAAGGCAAGGCGTACCCGCCGCATCCCGCCGAGGCCGTGCTGCGCAAGGTGGGCCGCGACCTGGGCCGCGTCGGCAAGAAAGCGGGCAAAGGCTTCTACGATTACCAGGGCAAGGAAAAGTCGTTGTGGCCCGAGCTCACCGCGCTCTACCCGCCGCGCGCCGACCAGCCCGCGCAGCAGGAGCTGGTGGATCGCCTGATGTTCATCCAGGCGAACGAGGCCGCGCGCTGCTTCGAGGAAAACGTGGTGCGCTCGGTGGCCGATACCAACGTCGGCTCGATCTTCGGCTGGGGCTTTGCGCCACACCACGGCGGGGCCTTGCAGTTCATCAATGCGATGGGCGCGCAGCGCTTCGTGCAGCGTGCGCGCGAACTGGCGGCGCAGTATGGCGCGCGTTTCGAGCCCGCCGCGATCGTGGTCGAGCTGGCCCGTGCCGGCGGGAGGTTCGAGGATGCATGACGCAGCGCGCGCCGGCGGCGCATTGCCTCCGTTGCTGTCCGGCCTGCGGGTGCTCGATCTCTCGCGCAACCTGCCCGGCCCGTTTGCGACCCGCATGCTGGCCGATCTGGGCGCGAGCGTCATCAAGGTGGAGCCGCCCGAGGGCGACCCGACGCGCCCGCTGGCGGGGCTGTTCGACGCCCTCAACCACGGCAAGGAATGCCGCACCGTCGACTTTCGGCGTGACGCGGACCTGGATCGACTGCGCACGTGGACGAAGGAGGCCGACGTGCTGCTCGACAGCTTCCGCCCCGGCGTATTGCAAAGCCTGGGGTTGGACCGTGCCGCCCTGCATGCGATCAATCCTCGCCTGACCATGGCGTCCATCACCGGCTACGGGCAAAGCGGCCGCTGGGCGTGCAAGGCCGGGCATGACATCAACTTCATGGCGATGTCGGGCGTGCTCGACCAGATGCGCGCTCCCACGGGCGAACTGGCTCAACCCAACGTGCAATGGGGCGACCTCGCAGGCGGGAGCGCGATGGCCTGCATCGCCGTGCTGTCGGGCGTGTTCGACGCGCAGAGAACGGGACGGGGCAGGCACCTGGACGTGAGCATGACCCACGGACTGCACGCGCAGCTCGTGATGCCGCGCGCCACCGGCGCCATGCTGGCGGCGGCGCTGGGCCGCCGCCCCGGTGCGGGCGAGGATCTGCTCAATGGCGCATTGCCTTGCTACGGCCTGTACGCGACGCGGGACGGTCGCCACCTCGCGGTCGGCGCGCTCGAACACAAGTTCTGGAAGGCGGCATGTGACGTGTTCGACCGTCCCGACTGGGCGGCACGCCACTGGCAGCGCGGGCAACTGCCCGGCTCTAGCGACTGCGCAGCCCTGCGCGCCGAAGTCGAACGCCTGATCGCGTCGCAGCCGCTGGCGGTCTGGAGCGAACGGTTTGCGTCGGCGGATGCCTGCGTGACGCCCGTTCTCACGCTGGAGGAGGCTCACGCACATCCTCTTTTCGCGGATCACGCACGGCTGCAGCCGTGGGCCGAGATCGGGGCTTGAGGGGCCGGCGAAGGAACCACGAGACACGCACGACCGCGCGCCCCTCCTCCGCTCACGCGTCGCGAACCTCTTCGTCGATCCGCAGCAGCCGGCCGGCGTTCGCAATCACGACGAACGTGCCGACGTTGTGCAGGATCGCCGCCCACACCGCGCCGAGCATCCCGGTCGCGGCGAGCGCGATCACCGCGAGCGTCCACGCGAGGCCGATCGCCGCATTGGTCGTCGCCGTGTGCCGGCATTGGCGGCCGAGGCGGATGCAGGTCGGTATCCGCTTCAGGTCGTCGCCCAGCAGCACGACATCCGCCGATGCAATCGCGATGTCGACGCCGCGCTCGCCCATCGCGATGCTCGTCGAGCCGGCCTTGATCGCCAGCACGTCGTTCAGCCCGTCGCCGACGACGAGCGGATGCAGGCCCGCGCCGATCTCGCGCATCACGTAATCGAGCTTGTCGTGCGGCAGCGCCTGTGCGACCACCGTCTCGATGCCGGTCTCGGCCGCGACCTTGCCGGCGACGCGCTCGAGGTCGCCCGTCAGCAGCA
>NZ_JAAGPB010000034.1:0-39135 GCF_017104585.1 Burkholderia sp. Ac-20392 | reverse complement strand
CGCGCAGGCCGGCACGCTTGCGGTGATGGCCGGCGGCCGTGCGGCCGATCTCGACGCGGTGCGGCCGCTGATCGACACGTACGCGTCGCGCATGACGCACATGGGCGACGCGGGCGCGGGGCAGACGGCGAAGCTGTGCAACCAGGCGATCGTCACCGCGACGGTGACAGCGATCGCCGAGGCCGTCGGTCTTGCACAGGCGAGCGGCATCGATGCCGCTCGGCTGGCCGAGGCGCTGGCAGGCGGCTGGGCGGATTCGGTGCTGCTGCAGACGTTCGTGCCGCGCATGACGTCGGGCGGCCATCCGCCGATCGGCGCGCTCAGCACGTTCCAGAAGGACGTCGATGCGATTGCAGACGCAGCGCGCGACACGGGCGCGGTGATGCCGGTATCGGCCACCGTGCAGCAGGTGTTGCGGCTTGGCGCCGCGCAAGGGCTCGCCGCGGCCGATTTCGCTGCGTTCATCGACATCGTGCGGCCCGGCAACGGGCGTCAGCAGGCGTCGTGACGGGCAAGCGGGGCGCGTGAATGGCAGATGGGCCGCCCGGAGGCGGCCCATCGAATGGCAGGGAGATCAGCCGAGGGAGCGAGGTGTCGTGTCGCCGGCGTTCTGGCGACCGAGCCCGCCGCGCAGGCTCGCTTTCGTGCCTGCACCAAACTCGGGCAGGATGCGCGCACGCGCACGGCTGGCGAACACGAGGAAGCCGAAGCCGTTTGCTTCATACCAGTATCCGCCGTTCTCGAGGCCGTCCAGCGGCTGCTCGAGCGCGTTGGCGATCGATTCGATGCAGCGCTTGCGCAGTTCGGCGATGGCCGGATAGGGCGGCTGGGCGCCGCGCACGCTGCACAGGAGCACGTCGAGACCGGGCAGCACATGCGCGTACAGGACGGGTTCGTCCTGCGCACGGGCGCGGGCAATCTTGGTGTCGAGCTGGGCAAACGGTTTCGAGTGGCGCAATACCGCGAGGAATGACTCCTGGCCATCCTGCTGGGCACGCCGACGTTTTTTCGGGAAGGACATAAACACTCGCCTCAAAAACAATTGCAAGAAATGCGGCACTTTCATGCGACCCACTCCCGGCTATGTACGCCGCATGTCGATCCTTTATAGCACACGAAAATGCTGCCTTCGTGCAGTACGACGATCAATGTCTCCCGTCGACCTGCTCGCCATGATCGACACAGCCAGCGTCTTGGCGCCCGTACTGTCGTTTAGTCTCCATCATAGACCTGCTTTCCCCGCGCGTGCATTCGCCCGTCACAAAAAAGTGAGATAGGCCGCATGCGGCGGTGCATCGCGTGCGCAATAAAAAGGCCCGCACGGAGCGGGCCTGGCTGGCGGGGCGCTTGGCGATCAGCGCTGCTTCAGCGAATCGCGGATCTCGCGCAGCAGCACGGTGTCTTCCGGCGTCGCAGCCGGTGCGGCTTCATCCGGCTTGCGCAGCTTGTTGATGAATTTCACCATCAGGAAAATGATGAACGCGAGGATGACGAAATTGATTGCCACCGTGATGAACGAGCCGTAACCGAACGCGGCGACACCCGCGGCCTGCAGGTCCTTGAACGAATCGGGATTACCCTTGAACGTCGGGGGGATGGTGCCGAGCAGAACGAACTTGTTCGAGAAATCCAGGCCGCCGGTCAGCACGCCGATGACCGGCATGATGAGGTCTTTCACGACCGAGTCGACGATCTTCGAGAACGCGCCGCCGATGATCACGCCGACGGCGAGATCCATGACGTTGCCCTTGACGGCGAACTCCTTGAATTCCTTGATGATGCTCATGAGCGGCTTTCTCCTGGTTGAGGCGAGGGGAGGCATGCCGCGACGCGCAGGGATGCATAGCGTCGAATGAGGGTCGGTGGCACGCCGATGGCCGCATGATAGCGAACGCTCCCCATTGCCGGTAGTCCATCTTGAAATGATTGACAAATCCGCGCGTCGGCGCGGCCGGCCATGCAGGGGAGCGTGGCGTGCGTTGCAGCGCGTCGCGGGTGCGTCGACGCGCTGAGTAGCGTCAGGTGTTGTCGTCGGTCCAGCCGTCGTCGTTGCTGCCGAGATCCATGCCGCCACCGCCGTTGCCGTCGCTCCAGTTCGAGCTGTCGCCGCGGCCGAGGTCGAAGCCCGGGTCGTTCTCCTGCCGGCGGCGCTCGCCGTCGACGATCACGTCGCGTTCGACCACGCGCTCGCGGCCGCCCGACATCGCTTCGCCGAGCAGTACGCCGGTCAGCAGCCCGCCCATGCCGCCACCGAAACCGCCGCCGCCTTGCTGGATCACGACAGGCGGTTGCTGTTGCGGGTAGGGCTGCTGCGGATACGGCTGGCCTTGCGCGCCCGTCATGCGGTCGGCTTCCTGCGCATACACGGAGCCACTGCCGTTCGCCGGTGCCGCGGGTTGCGCGGCCGGATCGGGACGGCCTTCGACGCGTGCCTTCACACTTGCATGGCGTTGTTCGAGTTCATCGACGCGATACGGCGGCACCGGATTCTTGCCGTTCGACAGCGATTCGACGAGCGTGCGCGCATCGGTCTCGATCGCTTCGAGTTCGCCCGTGAGTGCCGCGGCGCCGGGCGCCGTCGACAGCTTCGCGTCGAGTTTCAGCGGGCGGATGTCGTTCAGCACGTCGGTGGCGCGCTTGAGCTGCGTGCGGCGTTCGTCGTCGGCGCGGCTGTCGTCGGCGGTGCGTGCACGCCGCAGCGTCCAGCGCAGCACCAGCGCGATCACCGCGACGATCAGCCCGAGGCCGATCCACATGCCGGTCGACGGGCCGTGCTTTTCGGCCGGCGCGACGGCGGGCGCGAGTGACGATTGCAGCGTGCCGGCCTGCGTGGCCGAGGGCGCGTTGCCGCTCACGCGTGCGGCGTCGGCGCGGATGCGCGACTCCGTCTGCGCGAAGCGCGATGCGTCGGTGAACTTGAGTTGCGGATCGAGCGTCTTCGCGCGCTGCAGCTGCTCGAGTGCGTTGGATGCGCGGCCCTCGCGGTCCAGCACCTGTGCATACAGGTAGCGCGCATGCGCGTTGTTCGGATGGGCGTCGATGACTTGCGACAGCTGCGTGTCGGCTTGCTGCCAGTTGCGTTGCGCGATCGATTGCTCGACCTGCTGCAGCGACGGGACCGCAAACGCGGCGGACGACAGCAACATCAGCGAGAGGCCGAGTGCGGCGAGAGATTTCTTCATGGTCGAACCGGGCGCAGGCGCCCGTCTCCTGACGATCGGTTCGCGCCGCGCCCGGGGCGGGCAGCGGCGCGGTTGCCTGCAGCGGCCGTTACTGCGCGGGCGTGTCCATCTGCTTCTTCAGCGCGGCGAGGCGATCCTCGACCGACGGGCCCTTGTTCAGCGCGGCGAGCTTGTCGTCGAGCGCCTTGCCGCTCGACGTGTCGGCCGAATTCAGGCGCGCGTCCGAGCGTGCGTTCTGCAGTGCGACCTTGTCCTCGAGCTTCTGGAAGTCTTCGGACAGGTTCTTGCCGCCGATGCCGCCCAAGGCGCTGGCCGCGACATCCTTCGCCTGCGCGATTTCCTGCTTGGCCTGCAGGATGTTCGAGCGGGCATTCAGGTCGTTGCGGCGCTGGCGCATGTCGGCGATCTGCCCCTTCAGCTTGTCGACCGACGGTTCGAGCGTCGACAGCTCGGCCGCGAGCGCGTCACGCTCGGCTTCCGCGTTCGACTGTGCGCCGAGCGCCTCGCGTGCGAGTGCTTCGTCGCCGGACTGCAGTGCGCGCTTCGCGCCGTCCTCGTACTTCTTCACCTTGTCGTCGGCCGCATCGCGCTTGCTGCGCTGGGTCGCGACCTGTGCCTCGATCTCGATCAGCGAATTCTCGGCACGGCCGATGCTGTCGTCGAGCTCCCGCACGATCTGCCGTGCGTCGCGCGACGGATCCTGTACCGAATCGGCCGCATCGTTCAGCAGGCCTTTGATCGTGCGCGAAACAGAGTCGAAAAGCGACATGAAATCCTCCGTGGTTGAAAGGCGCCGCGTGAGAGCGGCAGTGCCCGTTGCGAGCCGGTTCCGACCCGCATGAGCCGGCGGATATTACACCACCGGTTCACTTAAATACGGCTTAAACGCGCGAGTTCAAGCGGCTTGCGCATCAGGATTTCGAACCTTTCGCGATTGAAAGAAAATCGGCGGTGCGCGCCATATTGCGTGTCCATGATAGGCAGAGGATGCCGACAATACGTTCCTTAAATCACGGCATTGCGGGAATTTTTACAAAAAATCGCGAAGGCACCCGGTCGATTTCATTAAAATGCGCTGTCACGTCGCGGGAACGGATCGCCGCGCGGCGGGGTCTGTCGACGTGACAGCCGCATCACGCTGTATCCGCTCTGATTCATTCGCCTGCATTTCCGCATGCGTCCGAGGGCGCCACGTACGCCCGCCATTCCGACATGCCAATTATCAAACGACCGCCTTCTTCTTCCGACAGGAACGAACCCCACTACACGCTGCGCCGTTCGCCGTCCGGAGCCTATTACCCCGATGACGACGATCGCGACGACGACCGCCGCACCCAGCGCAGCGGCGGCGGCGGACACCGTCGCTCGTTCGGCTCGCGCGTCGTGCTGTGGTTCGCCGGCCTGTTCGTGACGCTGGCGATCGTCGGCGCGCTGATCGTCGGCTACGCGCTGGTCGTGATGGCGCCGCAACTGCCGTCGCTCGATGCGCTGACCAACTACCAGCCGAAGGTGCCGCTGCGCGTGTTCACGGCCGATCACGTGTTGATCGGCGAGTTCGGCGAAGAGCGCCGCAGCCTCGTACGTTTCCAGGAAATCCCGGACGTGATGAAGAAGGCCGTGCTCGCGATCGAGGACTACCGCTTCTACGAACACGGCGGCGTCGACTTCGTCGGCATCCTGCGCGCGGGTGTCGCCGACCTGATGCACGGCGGCGCGCGCCAGGGCGCGAGCACGATCACGATGCAGGTCGCGCGCAACTTCTTCCTGTCGAGCGAGAAGACCTACACGCGCAAGATTTACGAAATGCTGCTCGCGTACAAGATCGAGAGGGCCCTGACGAAGGACCAGATCCTCGAGCTGTACATGAACCAGATCTATCTCGGCCAGCGCTCGTACGGCTTCGCTGCCGCTGCGCGCGTGTATTTCGGCAAGGACCTGAAGGACATCACGCTCGCGGAAGCGGCGATGCTCGCGGGGCTGCCGAAGGCGCCGTCGGCGTATAACCCGGTCGTCAATCCGAAGCGCGCGAAGGTGCGCCAGGAATACATCCTGAAGCGCATGCTCGAGGTCGGCTACATCACGCAGCCGCAGTACGACGAGGCCGTGAAGGAAGAGATCCACGTGCGCACGCCGGGCAACCAGTACGCGGTGCACGGCGAGTACGTCGCCGAGATGGTGCGGCAGATGATGTACCAGCAATACAAGGATGAAACCTACACGCGCGGGCTGACCGTCACGACGACGATCAACTCGTCCGACCAGGAAGCCGCGTACCAGGCCGTGCGTCGCGGCATTCTCGACTACGAGCGCCGCCACGGCTATCGCGGGCCGGAAGCGACGATCAAGCTGCCCGCGGCCGGCGACGACCGCGACGAGGCGATCGACGACGCACTCGCCGATCACCCGGACAACGGCGACCTGCAGTCGGCGGTCGTGCTGTCGGCATCGCCGAACGCGGTCGAGGTGCAGTTCGTCGGCGGCGCGACCACGACGATCGGCCCGGCCGGGCTGCGCTTCGTGGCGGGCGCGCTCAGCCCCCGTGCGAACGACACGCTGCGCATCAAGCCGGGCTCGGTCGTGCGCGTGCTGAAGGACGGCAAGACGGGCTGGCAGGTCGTGCAGCTGCCGCAGGTCGAAGGCGCGCTCGTCGCGATCGCGCCGCAGGATGGTGCGATCCGCTCGCTCGTCGGCGGCTTCGACTTCAACAAGAGCAAGTTCAACCACGTGACGCAGGCATGGCGGCAGCCGGGCTCGTCGTTCAAGCCGTTCATCTACTCGGCATCGCTCGACAAGGGCATGGGGCCGGCGACGATGATCAACGACGCGCCGCTGTACTTCCCGCCGAGCGTGCCGGGCGGCACCGCATGGGAGCCGAAGGACGACGACCAGCCGGACGGCCCGATGACGATGCGCACCGGCCTGCAGCGTTCGAAGAACCTCGTGTCGATCCGGATCCTCGCGTCGATCGGTACGCAGTACGCGCAGCAGTACGTGACGCAGCGCTTCGGCTTCGATCCCGCGAAGACGCCGCCTTACCTTCCGATGGCGCTCGGCGCGGGCCTCGTGACGCCGCTGCAGCTCGCGACCGGCTATGCGGTGTTCGCGAACGGCGGCTACAAGGTCGATCCGTACCTGATCGCCGAGGTCGACGACGCACGCGGCCAGGCGCTGCAGAAGTCGCAGCCGGTGCTCGCGGGCAGCACGGCGCCGCGCACGATCGAAGGCCGCAACGCGTACGTGATGAACAGCCTGCTGCATTCGGTCGCGACGGCCGGCACGGGCGCGGGCACCAACGCACTGGGCCGCAGCGACCTGCAGGGCAAGACCGGTACGACGAACGACGCGAAGGACGGCTGGTTCGCCGGCTACCAGCAGTCGCTCGTCGCGGTCGCGTGGATGGGCTTCGACCAGCCGAAGAGCCTCGGCAGCCGCGAATTCGGCGCGCAGCTCGCGTTGCCGATCTGGGTGAACTACATGCGCACCGCGCTGAACGGTGTGCCCGAGCAGCAGATGCCGATGCCTGACGGCCTGACCTCGATCGACGGCGAGCTGTACTACGCCGATCGCACGCCGGGCAACGGTTTCGTCGCGAACGTCGACATCAACCCGGCCGAGAATTCGATCAGCGCGAACGACGCACTCGGTTCGGCCGGCGCGGCGGGGCTGGCACCGCCGCCCGTCACGCCGCAGGAGAAGCAGCAGATCATGGACATGTTCGAGAACAAGTAAGCGGCACGCCGCTGTTCCCGCATGCGACGGGCGCCTTCGGGCGCCCGTTTTTTTTGCGCGAATGGTCGGCGGAGAGAAGCGAAATCAGAACGACGCGCAGGCCGCTACGACCGTCATGCCGACCGATTGCTGGTGGAATCGCTGCATGTATGCTTGCCGGATCGCGGCGAGCCGCGCACGCGTGTCGGACGTATCGTCGGCGATGATACGGATCACGAAGCTGTCTTCGCGCGTGATCCCGCCGCTTGCGCGGTCGCGCCACTGGCCGTGCGTGTCCCAGTAGGTGAGGCCGTCGGGGAACCGCGGCGTGACCGTGTCGGCGAGGAAGGCCGCGCGCTCCGCATCGGTGACGGGGCCGCGCCCCGTGATGTCGCGCCCGAACAGCAGGTCGGCCTGCAGCATCGGGTTCTCGCCCGGCTGCGTACAGGCCGACGGTGCGCTGACGACGGGCGAAGGTGGTGCCGCGCAACCGGCGAGCAGCGCGACCGCCATCGCGCATGCGGCCAGCGACCGCATTTGCCCATTTCGTGACGATCGACCTCCGCGCGCGCAAAACGCTGCGCGCTCAACCACTTGCGTGCTTGTCCGGCGGGTTATCAACAGGGCTGTCAACATAATCTGGGGATAACCCTAGGTTTGTCCGAGCGTGCCCGATGTGGGGTCAGTGCTGCAGTTTCGCGTGCGCGAGATGCATGCCGAGTGTGCCGGGGTCGGTATTGGTGCCGGATAGCAGCACGCCGACGCGCTTGCCCTGCAGTGTTTCGCGCAGCGGGCCGAGCAGGGCGGCCAGCGCAGCCGCGCACGCCGGTTCGACCGACAGTTTCAGTTGCGAGAACAGGAACAGCATCGCGGCACGCAGCGCGTCGTCGGAGACGGTGACGATGCGGTCGACGTGGCGCCGGCACAGCTGGTAGCTGTATTCCTCGGTATGCGGCGCCATCAGCGAATCGGCGATCGTCTGCATCGCGCTCATCTTGATCGTGTGATTCGCCGCGAAGCTGCGGCTCATCGCATCGGCGCCTTCCGGCTCGACGCCGTACACGTGCACGCGCGGATTCGCGAGCCGCAGCGCGGTCGCCATGCCGGCCGCGAGCCCGCCGCCGCCGATCGGCACGATCACCGCGTCGAGGTCGGGGGTCTGCGTCGCCCATTCGTAGCCGAGCGTCGCGGTGCCGAGGATCGTGTGATAGCCGTTGAACGGATGGATGAAGAAGCGGCCTTCCTCGGCCTCGATCCGCCGGACCAGATCGAACGCCTGCGACGCGCTGCCCGCCAGCACGACTTCCGCGCGGTACTGCTTGCACTGCGCGATGCGCGACGGGCTTGCGGTATGGAACATCACGACCTTGGCGCTGCTGCCGAGCCGCATCGCCGCATACGCGACGGCCGCCGCGTGATTGCCGGCCGACACGCAGGTGACGCCGGCGTTCTTGCGCGCCTCGTCGAGTGCGAGCAGGTGCGTGAATGCGCCGCGCGCCTTGAAGCTGCCGCTGACCTGCAGCAACTCGAACTTGAAGTTGACGTGCGTGCCCTCGAGGGACGGCAGGTCGGCGCGTTCGAACACGGGCGTGCGCGCGACCCAGGGCGACAGCGCGAAATGCTGCGCGGCGATTTCGTCGAGCGTCGGGATCGGCTCGCCGTCGATCGTCGTATGGGCGGTGCCCTGTTGTTCAGTCGACATGACGTGGCGGGTGGCGGAGTGGGCCGACCCGCACACGCGGGCCGGCGTGGCGGGGGGCAGTCAGTGCGCGTCGACCGACATGCTGCGGATGAACTTGCGCAGGAACTGCTCGCAGCCGGCGAGCTGCGCAAGCTCGACATATTCGTTCGGCTTGTGCGCCTGTTCGATGTTGCCGGGCCCGCATACGACGCTCGGGATGCCCGCGCGTTCGAACAGGCCGGCTTCGGTGCCGTAGGCGACCTTGCGTTTGTCCTGGTCGGCCGTCAGCGCGCGCACGAGTTGCGTGATCGCGGCTTGTTCGGTGGCGTCGAGGCCGGGCGCCGCGGCGATCTTCGAGAACTCGATCGCGGCATTCGGATGCTCGCGCAGCATCTGCGGCAGCAGTGTTTCCCGTGCATACGCTTCGATGCGCGTGAAGATCTGCTCGGGATCGAGCGTCGGCAGGTTGCGGAACTCGAAGTCGAACCGGCATTCGGCCGGCACCGTGTTGATCGCGTTGCCGCCCTGGATCGTGCTCGTCTGAGCGGTCGTGAACGGCACGTCGTACAGCGCGTCGAATGGCCCTTCGGCGCGGAAGCGGTCGGCAATGTCGCGGATGTGGCAGATGAGGCGCGCCGCATACTCGATCGCGTTCAGCCCCTTCGGCGTCAGCGACGAATGCGCCGCGTGGCCGCGCACGCAGCAGCGGTACGCGTTGATGCCCTTGTGCGCGATGATCGGCCGCATGCTGGTCGGCTCGCCGACGATGCAGCCGGACGGTTGCACGCCGCGCTTGACCAGATCCGCAATCATCAGCGGTGCGCCCGCGCAGCCGATTTCCTCGTCGTAGGACAGCGCGAAATGGATCGGCTTCGCGAGCTGGGTGGCCTGCATCTCGGGCAGCAGCGCGAGCGCGGTGCCGATGAAGCCCTTCATGTCGCAGGTGCCGCGGCCGTACAGGCGGCCGTCGCGGATCTCCGGAGCAAACGGGTTGCTGTCCCATTGCTGGCCGTCGACCGGCACGACGTCGGTATGCCCCGACAGCACGATGCCGCCGTTCGTCGAGCCGTCGTGCGCGGGCACGGTGGCGAACAGGTTCGCCCAGCCTTCACGCGGATCGTGCGTGATCGTCGAGGCGATGCCTTTCGCGGCGAGCGCGTCGCGTACCGTTTCGATCAGGCCGAGGTTCGGCACGCGGCTCGTCGTGTCCATCGACACCAGTTGCTTGATCCAGGGCAGGCTGACGAGCGACGCGTCGCCTTGGGTTGCGGCGGACGGCGCGGTCGCGTCGAGAGTGGACATGGCAAAACTCCGTCTGATGAATGGGAAAATCATACTCAAAAACGCGTCGGCCCGCCCGCGTCGGCCGCAGTGCGGTGCAGCAACGCCGCACCTGTCACTATCGCATCAGCGCACCGCGGCAGCCGCTCCCTGCTTGGGTCCGAGCGCGCGCAGCGTTTCCTTGATCGTCGACACGCGGATCGCGAGATCGGGCGAGCGCGTCTCGATGCGCAGCTTGTCCTGGCCCGCGAGCTTGATGTGCCGATGCTTCTGCACCATCTCGATGATCCGCATCGGATCGATCGGCGGATTCGGCTCGAACTGCAGCCCGATCGCCACCTCGCTCGCATCGATCTTCACGATGCCGAGTGGCTTCGCGGCGATCCGCAGCCGGTGCGTCTCGACGAGCGCATGCGCCTGCGGTGGCAGCTTGCCGAAGCGGTCGATCAGCTCTTCCTGGATGCCGTCGATCGCGTCGCCGTGCTCGCAGTTCGCGAGGCGCTTGTACAGCGACAGCCGCTCCTGCACGTCCGCGCAGTAGTCGGCCGGCAGGATCGCCGGTGCATGCAGGTTGATTTCCGTCGTCGCGGCGAGCGGGGCGGTGAGGTCGGGCTCCTTGCCGTTCTTCAGCGCCTTCACCGCGTCATTCAGCATGTCCGTATAGAGCTGGAAGCCGATCTCGTGGATTTCGCCCGACTGCTTGTCGCCGAGCACCTCGCCGGTGCCGCGGATCTCGAGGTCGTGCATCGCGAGATAGAAGCCCGAGCCTAGTTCCTCCATCTGCTGGATCGCTTCCAGCCGGCGCTGGGCCTGCTTGGTCAGCGCCTGCGGATCGTGGACCAGCAGGTATGCGTACGCCTGGTGATGCGAGCGGCCGACGCGGCCACGCAGCTGGTGAAGCTGCGCGAGACCGAACTTGTCCGAGCGGTGCATGATGATCGTGTTCGCGCTCGGCACGTCGATGCCGGTTTCAATGATGGTCGTGCACAGCAGCACGTTCGCGCGCTGCGCGACGAAATCGCGCATCACCCGTTCGAGTTCGCGTTCGTGCATCTGGCCGTGCGCGATCACGATGCGCGCTTCGGGCACGAGCGCCTCGAGCATCGCCTTGCGGTTCTCGATCGTCTCGACCTCGTTGTGCAGGAAGTACACCTGGCCGCCGCGCTTCAACTCGCGCAGCATCGCCTCGCGGATCACGCTTTCTTCCTCGCGGCGCACGAAGGTCTTGATTGCGAGCCGTTTCTGCGGCGCGGTTGCAATGACCGAGAAATCGCGCAGCCCTTCGAGCGCCATCCCGAGCGTGCGCGGGATCGGCGTCGCGGTGAGCGTCAGCACGTCGACTTCCGCGCGCAGCGCCTTCAGCGCTTCCTTCTGGCGCACGCCGAAGCGGTGTTCCTCGTCGATGATCACGAGGCCGAGGCGCTTGAACTGCACGTCCGACGACAGCAGCTTGTGCGTTCCGATCACGATGTCGACGCTGCCTTCGTTGATTTGCGCGATCGCCGCGTTGACTTCCTTCGCGGTCTTGAAGCGCGACAGCTCGACGATCCGCACCGGCCAGTCCGCGAAGCGGTCGGCGAAGGTCTGCGTGTGCTGCTCGGCGAGCAGCGTGGTCGGCGACAGCAGCGCGACCTGCTTGCCGCCCAGCACCGCGATGAACGCGGCGCGCAGTGCGACCTCGGTCTTGCCGAAGCCGACGTCGCCGCACACGAGGCGGTCCATCGGCTTGCCGCTCGTCATGTCGCCGATCACGGCCGCGATGGCGGCCGCCTGGTCGGGCGTTTCCTCGAAGCCGAAGCTTTCGGCGAACTTCACGTAGTCGCGCGGATCGAGCGAGAACGCGTGGCCTTCGCGGGCCGCGCGGCGCGCGTACAGGTTCAGCAGCTCGGCAGCGGTATCGCGGATCTGCTGCGCGGCCTTGCGCTTCGCGCGTTCCCACTGGCCGGAGCCGAGCGCGTGCAGCGGTGCGCTGTCGGGATCGGCGCCGCTATAGCGCGAGATCACGTGCAATTGCGCGACGGGCACGTAGAGCTTGCTGTCGCCCGAGTATTCGAGATGCAGGAATTCGGTTTCGCCTTCGCCGAGATCCATCGACACGAGGCCCATGTAGCGGCCGATGCCGTGCTGCGCGTGGACGACCGGGTCGCCGACCTTCAGCTCCGACAGGTCGCGCACCATCGCGTCGACGTTGCTGGCCTGTTCCTGCCGGCGGCGGCCCGCGCGGCGGCCGAGCGCGCCGTACAGTTCGGTTTCGGTGACGACCGCATAGCCTTCGCCCGGCACCGCGAAGCCGTTCGCGAGCGGCGCGACGCCGAGTGCGAAGCGTTCGTCGCTCTCGAGCCAGCCGGCGAAGTGGTCGTTCGATGCGGGGCGCAGATGGTGTTCGGCGAGCAGCTGCAGGATCGTCTCGCGGCGGCCGGCCGATTCGACGGTCAGCAGCACGCGCTTGCCTGACGATTCGACGAACGTGCGCAGCGACGCGAGCGGATCGTCGGCATGGCGATCGACGGTGAGCTCGGGCAGTCCCGTCGCCCAGCCGCCGGCCGGCTGCGCGGGCAGTACGACCCGTGCGAACGGCTTCGCGAACGCGAAGAAATCCTCGTCGGACAGGAACAGGCGCTGCGGTTCGAGGATCGGCCGCTCGCGATCGTGCGCGAGGAACGCATGGCGCTGCTTCGTATCCGCCGTGAAGCGGCGGATCGACGCCTCGAGATCGCCGGTGAACACGAGGTGAGCGTCCTGCGGCAGGTAGTGGAACAGCGTGGCGGTTTCGTCGAAGAACAGCGGCAGGTAGTACTCGATGCCGGCCGACGGCACGCCGTTGCCGATGTCCTTGTAGATCGGCGCGCGGCTCGGGTCGCCTTCGAAGGTCTCGCGCCAGCGGCTGCGGAAGGCCGTGCGCGCGGCCTCGTCGAACGGAAACTCGCGGCCGGGCAGGAGACGCACGTCGCGCACCGGGTAGAGGCTGCGCTGCGTGTCGGGGTCGAACGCGCGGATCGAGTCGACCTGGTCGTCGAACAGGTCGATCCGGTACGGCAGCGGCGAGCCCATCGGGTACAGGTCGATCAGCGAGCCGCGGACGCAGTATTCGCCGGGCCGCACGACCTGGCTCACGTGCTCGTAGCCGGCCAGCGTGAGCTGCGCCTTCAGCTTCGCCTCGTCGAGCCGCTCGCCCTGCGCGAATGCGAACGTGTACGCGGCCATGAACGACGCGGGCGGCATCCGGTACAGCGCGGTGGTCGCGGGCACGAGCAGGATGTCGCAGCGGCCCTCGCCGAGGTCGTGCAGCGTCGCGAGACGCTCGGATACGAGATCCTGGTGCGGCGAGAAGGTGTCGTACGGCAGCGTTTCCCAGTCCGGCAGCAGGCGTACGCGCGCGTCGGGCGAGAAGTAGCGGATTTCCTGCGAGAGCCGCTGAGCATCGACCGCGTTCGCGCAGATCACCGCGAGGAGCGGCACGTCCTGGCGGTTGTCGGCGAGATAACGGGCGATGGCGAGCGCGTCGGCGGAACCATGCGCGCCGTCGAAGGCGAAGCGCTGGCCGGGCTTGACGCGGGCAACGGGCGAGGCGGACGGGGTGGAAGCGTTATCTGGCATAGGGACGACAGGGGTGGCGTGCACGGGCGCATCGCGGTGCGCCGGTCGAGACGAAAGACCTATTATAAAATCCGCTTCTCGATTTCATCTTTCCGGCGTTTCCCTTCGTGACTCCCCGACTTTTCGCCCTGATTCCCTGTGCCGGCACCGGCAGCCGTTCCGGCTCGGCCGTGCCGAAGCAATACCGCACGCTGGCCGGCCGCGCGCTGCTGCACTACACGCTTGCCGCGTTCGACGCGTGCAGCGAATTCGCGCAGACGCTCGTCGTCCTCGCGCCCGACGATTCCCATTTCGACGCGCGCCGCTTCGCGGGCCTGCGCTTCGCGGTGCGCCGCTGCGGCGGTGGCTCGCGCCAGGCGTCGGTGCTGAACGGGCTGCTCGAACTGGCCGAATTCGGCGCAACCGACCACGACTGGGTGCTGGTGCACGACGCCGCGCGCCCGGGCATCACGCCGGAGCTGATCCGCACGCTCGTCGCGACGCTGAAGGATGATCCGGTCGGCGGCATCGTCGCGCTGCCGGTGGCCGATACGCTCAAGCGCGTGCCGGCCGGCGGCGACGCGATCGCGCGCACCGAGTCGCGCGACGCGCTGTGGCAGGCGCAGACGCCGCAGATGTTCCGCATCGGCATGCTGCGCGAGGCGATCCTGCGCGCGCAGCGGGAAGGGCACGACCTGACCGACGAAGCGAGCGCGATCGAATGGGCCGGCCATACGCCGCGCGTCGTGCAGGGCAGCCTGCGCAATTTCAAGGTCACGTACCCGGAAGATTTCGCGCTCGCGGAGGCGATCCTCGCGCGCTCCACGAACGCTTCCTGACTTTCACCCCCTCACAATCGGAATACGCATGGATTTCAGAATCGGACAAGGCTACGACGTGCACCAGCTCGTCGAGGGGCGCCCCCTCATCATCGGCGGCGTGACGATTCCGTACGAACGCGGCCTGCTCGGCCACTCGGACGCGGACGTGCTGCTGCACGCGATCACCGACGCGCTGTTCGGCGCGGCGGCGCTTGGCGACATCGGCCGCCATTTCTCCGACACGGACGCGGCATTCAAGGGCGCCGACAGCCGCGTGCTGCTGCGCGAGTGCGTCGCACGCATCAATGCGGCCGGTTTCACGATCCAGAACGTCGACAGCACCGTGATCGCCCAGGCGCCGAAGCTGGCGCCGCATATCGACGGGATGCGCGCGAACATCGCGGCCGATCTCGGCCTGCCGCTCGACCGCGTGAACGTGAAGGCGAAGACCAACGAGAAGCTCGGCTATCTTGGCCGCGGCGAGGGGATCGAGGCGCAGGCCGCCGCGCTGCTGGTGAAGCAGGGCGGCTGACGCCCGGCTGCGGCGCGCGGTTCGCCCGCCGCGCCGCGCCGCGGAAATGAAAAATGCCACGCGGATGCGTGGCATTTTCGTTTGGCGCGGCCACCGGGCCGGCGCGACCGCCGGCCGGGTGGTGCAACCGCTTATTCGCCTTCTGCGGCGATCACTTGCGCGGCGGCGTTGATCACCGACGCGATACGGCCGACGTCGCGCAGCTGCGTGACGGTCATCCCTTGCTCGTTCTTCAGCAGCGCATAGTGCGACTTCACGCAGAAGTGGCACTTGCCGACGATCGACGCGGCGAGCGCGTACATCTCGAACTTGCGCTTGTCGACGCCACCGTGCGTCGCATACGCGCCCATCCGCAGTTCGGCGCGTTGCGTCTTCAGGTCGGCATCGTCGGCCATCTCGACATACGGATACCAGGTGTTGTTCATCCCCATCAGCGCGGCCGCCGTCAGCACGGCGTTCGTCTCCTCGGGCGACAGGACGCCGGCTTCGCGGATCGTCTTGATGAGCACCGTGCTCTTCGCCGCGATGGCCGCCGCCAGCGCGACGCCGACCGCGTCGGTGCCTTCGAGCGACGAGCGCGAGATC
This sequence comes from Burkholderia sp. Ac-20392, assembly GCF_017104585.1. Taxonomy (NCBI): domain Bacteria; kingdom Pseudomonadati; phylum Pseudomonadota; class Betaproteobacteria; order Burkholderiales; family Burkholderiaceae; genus Burkholderia; species Burkholderia sp. Ac-20392. The sequence goes on along the minus strand of NZ_JAAGPB010000034.1, from coordinate 23,769 downwards.
GTGCCGTCGAGGTTCAGGCGAATGTCCTTCGCGTAGTCGGGAATACGTGCCTTAATCGAATCGATGAATTCCATTGATATCTCCTATGGGTTGGCCGTTAAAAAAGCCCGCAGGCAGGACGTGCGCCGCGGGCTTCGTGCATCGATGCGCTTACAGCGTTGCGCCGCCGACTGCACGGTTGCACGGGCACAGTTCGTCCGTTTGCAGGCCGTCCAGAATCCGCAGGACTTCTTCCGGGCTGCGGCCGACGTTCAGGTTGTTCACCGAAACGTGCTGGATCGTGTTGTCCGGATCGACGATGAACGTTGCACGCAGGGCCACGCCGGCTTCCTTGTCGCGCACGCCGAGCTGGTCGATCAGCTCGCCCTTGACGTCGCCGAACGCGTAGTGGTTCAGCTTGTCGAGGTCCTTGTGCTCACGGCGCCATGCGAGCTTGACGAATTCGTTGTCCGAGCTGCCGCCCAGCAGGATGGCATCGCGCTCTTCGAACTGCTTCGTGAGCTTCGCGAATTCGACGATTTCCGTCGGGCACACGAACGTGAAATCCTTCGGATAGAAGTAGATGATCTTCCACTTGCCCGGGAACGACGCTTCGGTGACGGTCTCGAATGCCGACTGGCCGTTTTCCTCGTGATGATTGAAGCCCGGCTTCGCGGCTACGACGGTGAAAGCTTCGAGTTTATCGCCCACGGTTTTCATGCGGATACTCCTGTATGAGTTGGGAAGAAGACTGAGTCAAGCTACCTCGGTGCTGCAACGATGATGTGACAGCATGGGCAAAACTATAACACTATTAGTAAAGTGCTTCAATAGATTTTGACTAACGATCTTCATAGTTTTTTTCAACCGGATCGATAGTGTGCAGCGCAAGAAGTGTGCGCGAGCGCGTCACGCAGTCGCACGCGCCTTGCCGGCGCCGGGGAATTCGAGTGTGACTTCGAGGCCCGCTTCGGGGTTGCGGTTGCGCAGGCGCAGCGCGCCGCGATAGCGGCCGACGAGGCGCAGCACGATCGCCATCCCGAGGCCTGTGCCGTCCGCCTTGGTGCGGGCGGTGTCGACGCGGTAGAACGGCCGCATCACGAGCGGCAGTTGATCCTCGGGGATGCCGGGGCCTTCGTCGCTCACCGACAGCTCGACGCGTGCGTGCGACACGCGCGTCTCGAGCGTGATGCGCGATACGCCGTCCTGCTTGCTCTGCCCATATTTGCGCGCGTTCTCGACGAGGTTGCCGATCACGCGGCGCATGTCGGTCTCGTCGGCTTCGATCACCGCGCTCGGCGCGAGCCGCGTGCGGATCTCGACGCCGTCCTCGCCCGACACGCGCGCGGCGACTTCTTGCGCGATCGACGACAGGTCGACGGGCTCCGGTTTGCGTTGCGACGGGCGGGCGTAGTCGATGAAGGCCGCGATGATGCGGTCCATCTGCTCGATATCGTCGACCATCGCATCCTTGGTCGCCTGGTCGGACGGGCTCATCTCGGTTTCGAGCCGCAGCCGCGCGAGCGGGGTGCGCAGGTCGTGCGAGATGCCCGCGAGCATCAGCGCACGGTCGGCCTCGAGCTGCTCGAGGTCGCGCACCATCTGGTTGAAGCTGCGGTTGGTGTCGGCCGCGACGCCCATCCCGCGCTCGGGCAGCAGCTCGGGCGTCTGGCCTGAGCCGATCTGCCGCGCGGCGAGCGCAAGCCGCGAGAACGGCCGGTTCACGAGGCTCGTGATGAACGCGGAGCCGAATAGCGACAACGCGAGCGCGAACAGCCCCCAGCCGGCCCACTGCAGGCCCGTGACGTTGTCGAGCTGGTCGCGGTCGAGCGCGACCCAGTAATCGTCGTCGTCGATCTTGAAGCTGATCCATACGCCGGGAATGTCGTTGACCGACTGCGCGATCACGGTATCGTCGCCGAGGCGGCTGCGGATGTCGTGTTCGATCAGACGATTCAGCGATTCGTCAGGCTGCAGCTTGAATTTGTCGGTTTTCTCGCGCGGGTAAACGCGCACGCCCTCGTTGCTCTCGAGATCCTGAAGCAGCGCGCGCCGCAGATCGGGATCGGAATAGAGCAGGGCGGTGCGCGTGAGCTTCACGATCGCGACGAGCTGCAGCGCGACGCGCTGCGCACGCGGCTCGCGCTCGATCACGCGAAAGCTCTGGAACCACGCGGCGAGACTGACCGAGATCAGCAGCGCGATCAGCAGGAAGGTGCGCCAGAACAGCCCGCCGAACGCGAGCTGCAGGAGGCGCCGGTCGATACGCATGGGACGGGCCGTGGGCGGGCGAAACCGGAAAGAAAAAAGATCAGGCGGCGCCGTCCGGGATGAACACGTAGCCGAGGCCCCAGACGGTCTGGATGAAACGCGGGCTGCCCGGATCCGGTTCGATCAGTTTGCGCAGGCGCGAGATCTGCACGTCGAGGCTGCGGTCGAACACTTCATATTCACGGCCGCGCGCGAGTTCCATCAGCTTCTCGCGCGACAGCGGCTGGCGCGGATGACGCGCGAACACCTTCAGCACCGAGAACTCGCCGGTGGTGAGCGGAATTTCCTGGCCGGACTTCGTCAGCGTGCGTGTCGCGAGGTTCAGCGAGAACTCGCCGAACTCGAATACCTCGGTGGTTTCGGACGGCGCGCCCGGCAGTTCGGCCGGCGCCTGACGACGCAGCACCGCATGAATGCGTGCAACGAGTTCGCGCGGGTTGAACGGCTTCGGCAGGTAATCGTCGGCGCCCATCTCGAGGCCGACGATGCGATCCACATCCTCGCCCTTCGCGGTGAGCATGATGATCGGCGTGCGGTCGTTGCTGCCGCGCAGGCGGCGGCAGATCGACAGGCCGTCTTCGCCCGGGAGCATCAGGTCGAGCACGAGCAGGTCGAAACGCTCGCGTACCCAGAGCTTGTTCATTGCGGTCGCGTTTTCGGCGACGTAGACATTGAAACCCTGCTCGCCGAGATAGCGGCGCAGCAGATCGCGCAGGCGCGGGTCGTCGTCGACGACGAGAATCTTGGAGGGGTTTTTCGTTTCCATGATCGGCATCTTATCGCGAATGGGAATTGACGCACGGCCGCGTATTTTCGGGCGTTACAGTCGGTTACAAAATTTACCCGTAGTGTCGCGCCGAGTAAAGGCAGGCTATAGAGATTCCTTTACTCGAAGCCGAAATTCGGTAGATACTCCCCTGCACTCCATCTTTCATCTTTGCACACCCGAATTCCGCAGGGTTTTTCAAGTACCAGAGGTAACCGGTTGCCGCGTGACGAAGGGAACAAATCGACCAAAGAAGCGAGGACGGTCATGCGATCTGCCCGGATTGCACTGATGCTGACGATCGCGCTTGCCGGTCCGTATGCGTCGAACTTCGCGTATGCGCAGCGCCCCGAGCAGGGCGCATCGTCGCGCAAGCTGCCGCGCGGCAAAGCGCCGCAGTCCGATCGTACCGCCGAGATGACGGTCCGTTCCGCCGTGCCTCCCGATCTCGAACAGCACCGCCGCGACGGGCACATGACGCCCGAGGAGCGCCACCTTTTGCGCCAGCACATCGAGGACGCCGTTCGCGAGCTGTACAAGCGCTGACGCGCCGTCCTTCGCCTTGCGCGGAACATGCCGCGCGGAAAAGATTCGTAGCAATTTTTCCGTCAACTTTCGCCTGCTGATTGCCGTTGTACCGGCATCCGCACCGCCGGTGCGTTCCGGGAGTCCATGACGATGAAAGCGAACGCTGCCGCACCGGCGCCGTCGCCTGCGATGCAGTCGCCGCTCGACGCCGACGATGCATTGTTTTTCCTGAGCCGTACCGGCTTTTCTCCCGCGCCCGCCGATGTTGCGCGCATCGTCGGCATGACGCGTGCGCAGGTCGTGGCCGACACGCTCGGCAACGTTCGCCGCGACCCTGTCACGACATGGCCCGACTGGATCGCCGAGTTGCCGCCGACGCGCGCGCAGCGCCAGGCGCTGACCCCCGACATGCGGCGCGACGAGCAGCGCGAGCGCAACGTCCGGTACGATGCGCTGCGCGCGGCGTGGGTCAACGAGATGATCGTGACGCCGTCGCCGCTCACCGAGCGCATGACGCTGTTCTGGCACGGGCACTTCACGTCGGGGCAGGACAAGGTGCCTTACCCGCAGACGATGGCGGCGCAGAACGCACTGTTTCGCCGCGAGGCGCTCGGCAATTTCGGCGTGCTGCTGCACGCGGTCGCGAAGGATCCGGCGATGCTGCAGTACCTCGACGGCGCGAGCAATCGCAAGGGGCGCCCGAACGAGAATTTCGCGCGCGAGGTGATGGAGCTGTTCACGCTCGGCGAAGGGCATTACACGCAATACGACGTGACCGAAGCCGCGCGTGCGATGACGGGCTGGACCGTCGATCCCGATACCTATCGCTTCGAGGTGCGGCCGGATCTGCACGATGCGGGCGACAAGACGATCCTCGGCGAAACGGGGCCGTTCGACGGCGATGGCTTTCTCGACATCCTGCTGAAGCGGCCCGGCACCGCGCGCTTCATCGCCGCCAGGCTGTGGCGCGAGTTCGTGTCGGATACGCCCGATCCGGGCGCGCTCGATGCGGTGGCCGAACGGTTTCGTTCGAGCGGCTACGACATTCGCGCGGCGCTCGCCGCGCTGTGGTCGACCGACGCCTTCTGGGATCCACGCAACCGAGGCGTGCTCGTCAAGTCGCCGGTGGAATTCGTCGTCGGGTCGGTGCGGCTGTTCGACGTGTCATACGGCGATCCGCAGATGCTCGCGAACACCGTGCGCACGCTCGGGCAGAACCTGTTCTACCCGCCGAACGTGAAGGGCTGGCCGGGCGGCGCGCTGTGGATCAACAGCACCACGTTGCTCGCACGCAAGCAGTTCGTCGAACAACTGTTCCGCGCGACGGAGACGGCCGGCATGCACCCGCCGGCGCATGCGATGTCGCCAGCGCCGAATGTCCGCGCGCATGCGATGCCGGTGGTCGATACGGCGTCCGCTGCCGGCATGCGCAGCACGCCCGCCAAGCCTGCTCGCGCCGGCCTGCGTTTCGACCTCGAACGCTGGCTTGCACAATATCGCGCACGGCCGCAGGCGATCGCGGGCTTGTCGACCGAGCTTCAGTTGCAGCACGCGGTGCTGCAACTGTCGCCGGTCGCGGCGATCGACACGGATTCGACCGGCAGCGCGTATCTTGAGGCGCTGCTGATGGATCCGGCCTATCAACTGAAATGATTCGAACGACGATGAAGCGGGGAGCCGGTGCGGCAAAGCTGCCGGACGGTGAACCAAAGGATGCGCGATGAACCGACGTGATTTTCTGACGCTGACGGGCGCGGCGGCCGCGGCCGGCGTGTCGATGTGGCAAGCGCCTGCGATGGCAGCTTCCGTGGCGCAGGCGGGGCGCCAGGCGGCGCCCGGGTATGCGAACGTGCTGATCCTCGTCGAGCTGAAGGGCGGCAACGACGGCCTCAACACGGTGGTGCCGTATGCGGACCCGCTGTATTACCAGTTCCGGCGCGGCATCGGCATCAAGCGCGAGCAGGTGCTGCAACTCGACGCACACACGGGGCTGCATCCGTCGCTCGCGCCGCTGATGCCGCTGTGGCGCGACGGGCAGGTTGCGGTCGTGCAGGGCGTCGGCTATCCGCAGCCGAACCTGTCGCATTTCCGATCGATCGAGATCTGGGATACCGCGTCGCGCTCGGATCAATACCTGCACGAGGGCTGGCTCACGCGCACGTTCGCGCAGGCGCCCGTGCCGCCCGGTTTCGCGGCCGACGGCGTCGTGCTCGGCAGCGCCGAGATGGGGCCGCTCTCGAACGGTGCGCGTGCGATCGCGCTCGTCAATCCCGCGCAGTTCATCCGTGCGGCCCGGCTCGCCGAGCCGTCGTCGCTGCGCGAACAGAACCCCGCGCTCGCCCACATCATCGACGTCGAGAACGACATCGTGAAGGCGGCCGACCGGCTGCGCCCGCGCGGCGGGATGCGTGAATTCAGGACGGCGTTTCCGGCCGGTGCGTTCGGCACGTCGGTCAAGACCGCGATGCAGGTGCTGGCCGCGTGCGAAGCGTCCGGGCCCGGCGCGCAGGATGGTGTCGCGGTGCTGCGCCTGACGCTCAACGGCTTCGATACGCACCAGAACCAGCCGGGGCAGCAGGCCGCGCTGCTCAAGCAGTTCGCGGAAGGGATGAGCGCGATGCGCGGCGCGTTGATCGAACTCGGGCGCTGGAACCAGACGCTCGTGATGACGTATGCGGAATTCGGGCGGCGGGTGCGCGAGAACCAGAGCAACGGCACCGATCACGGCACGGCCGCGCCACATTTCGTGATGGGCGGCCGTGTGGCCGGCGGGCTGTACGGTGCGCCGCCGGCGCTCGGGCGGCTCGACGGCAACGGCAACCTGCCGGTCGCGGTCGATTTCCGCCAGCTCTACGCGACCGTGCTCGGGCCGTGGTGGGGGCTCGATGCGACCCGCGTGCTGCAGCAGCGCTTCGATACGCTGCCGTTGCTGAAGGCGTGAGGAGCGAGGATCAGCGGCGGCGCGCGGCGCGCCACGCGATCCACAGCTTGCGGATCGGCGTCAGCGCGATACGCTGATGCAGCACCTGGTAGTCGTCGCGCTCGATTTCGTCGAGCAGCGAGCCGGCCAGTGCGATCTGCGCGCGCAGCGTGCGCTGGGCGCGGCGTTCGGATGCCGGGATCGCCGCTTCGGCAGCCACGAGCGCTTCGCGCGCGCGCGCCGTCTGGAATTGCAGCAATTCGGTGAAGGCCGGGCTGTAGCGGCGATTCAGCAGATCGGCCGCGGTCACGTTGTAGCGCTGCAGCTCGTCGATCGGCAGGTAGATGCGGCCGTGGCGCGCGTCGTTGCCGAGGTCCTGCACGAACTGCGCGAGCATCAGCGCACGGCCGGCGTCTGCGGCCCACGGTTGCGGGTCCGCCGGGTTTGCCGAACTTGCGCGTGCGACCAGCGACGCGAAGGTGCCGCCGACCTGCGCGATATAGCGCTGCAGGTTCGCGAAATCGAGGTAGCGCGCCTGTTCGAGATCCATCCCGTAACCGTTGACGAGCGTACGCAACGCATCGGCCTCGGCGGCGATCGCCGGATGATGCTTGGCGAGCGCCTTCGTGACCGGGTGCGACGGTTGCCCGTCGGCCAGCGCCGCGAGTTCCTTGTGCCACCACGCGAGCTTCGTGTGTCCGACGGTCGGGTCGCTGGTTTCCTTGACGGTTTCCTCGAGTTCGCGGCGCAGCGCGAACAGTGCCGTCAGGCGCGGCTGCGTGGCGAGCGGTGCCTGACGCAGCGCGTAGTAGACGCTGGAGCCCGCAGGGGCGGCCTTTTGCTGACAGTAGTCGTCGAAGTTCACGGGCGGAATCGTGTGGGGGCGGGTTCGGGGGACGCGCGGCGGCGCGGTGCCGAAACGTCGAGCGCGGCATTCTAGCATCGCTGCAAGATGGGTGCCGGCGGGGCGAGACAAGCCCGCACGGATCGGGTAGAATCTCGCGCTCGCCTGATTGGGCGTGCCGGTTACAAGCCGGCGCGATGTCCCGGGCGCGTGGCCACGCATCTTGCGTGCCGCGTGGTCAGGCGACAGTCATTCGCGTGAGTGGCGAAATTGGTAGACGCACCAGGTTTAGGTCCTGACGCCCGCAAGGGTGTGCCGGTTCGAGTCCGGCCTCACGCACCAGAAGTCGAATGCGCCTCTAACAGGGGCCATTCACAAAAAGGCGCTGTCGGTCGATTGACCGCGGCGCTTTTTTGTTTATGTCGGTGCTTTTCCGGCACGCGAGCCTGGGCAAGCGGTGTGCGAATATTCGTGCCGCGTGTAATATCGTGCTCACTTCCCATATAAGAAACACGATTGCGCCGAGGACCACCGATGAAACACACCGTACGCATTCCGATTTCCGTACTGGCGCTGATGCTGGTCGCGCCGGCTTTTGCCAATACGCCTGCCGAGAACATTGCGTGGAGCGCCAGGCCCGTGCAGACGGTTGCATCGACGTCGTCGGCGTGCTCTGCGTATTCAGGGCGCGTGATGTCGAGCGGCGAGACATTCTCTACGGAAAACGTGCTGAAAGCGCTCGGCACGTCGCTGGCGGGCGCCGCGCTGGGCGTCGTCACGGGCGGATATCAGGGCGCAGCCCCCAATCCGTGTGCGCACCCGGGCCTGTGACCGGCCCGCAAGCGAACCGCGGGAATGCCCGCTTGATCAGAAACAAGCCAGACACCCAGCGCCGCGCGTCGCCCGACCCGCGGCGCTGCGTCATTTCAGGCGTGCCTATTCCCAGAAACTCCGGATCGCGACCGCCACGATCACCGGCACCGAGAACACCAGCGGGATCGCGAAATACTGTGCTTCGCGATCGACGACCCAGCTATAGATCACCCACGCCGCGCCGATCGCGAACGTGATGAGGCCGACCGTCACGGCGGCGATGTTCAGGACCAGCTTCGAAGGCTGGCGGCGCGTCTTGGCATCGTCATTGTTATCGCGCGGGGACGATTTCATCGGAAGAGTGCGGCTTCGCGCCGGAACGGGGATAAAAGCACAGGAAACCCCATCCGCTCCGATCGTGCAAGAGGGCCGGCGCAGGCCGGCCCCCCCCCGTCGCGTCTCCCGGCGCACGCTAGAACCCGAACGACGCCGCCAGTTCGTCGAGCAATTCGCGCTGGAACGCGACGAACCGCTCGCCCGGCTGCTGCGCGATCGCGAGGTCGAGCATCGGATCGGCGACGTCGGTGCGAACACCCGCCAGCGCCTCGACGATCGCGAGCCCGCAGAACGGCACGTACGCCTCCGAATAGCCGCCTTCGTGAACGATCACGAGCCTCCCGCCGCAATGGCGCTGCGCGGCCTCCTTCACTGCACGCGTCATGAACCGGTAGCTGTCGGTATGCAGCTGCATGCGCGCGAGCGGATCGACCGCGCTCGCGTCGAGGCCGCTCGCGATGACGATGAGCTCGGGCCGGAAACGCTCCAGCGCCGGCAGCACGATCCGTTCGAACGCGTAGCGATACGCATCGTCGCCGCTGCCGGCGAGCAGCGGCACGTTCAGGTTCGCGCCTGCGCCAGCACCTTCGCCGCGGTCGTCCGCGCCGCTGTAGCCGGGCGGGAAGCAGCGGTCTTGATGCAGCGAGATCGTCAGCGTGTCCGGATCGTCGTAGTAGATCGACTGCGTGCCGTTGCCGTGATGCACGTCCCAGTCGATCACCGCGACACGCTCGATGCCGTGTTTCGCACGGGCGGCCTCGATCGCGATCGGAATGTTCGCCAGCAGGCAGAAACCCATCGGACGATCGCGCAGGCAGTGATGGCCGGGCGGCCGCGACAGCGAGAACGCATTTGCCGCACGCTCGTCGAGGACCGTATCGACGGCCGCGATCGCGAGTCCGGCTGATAGCGCGGCGATCTCGTAGCTGCCCTTGCCGAACGGCGCGAGGTCGCCGAGGTCGCCGCCGTTCGCATCGCTGAGCGCGCGGAACGCGTCGAGATAGTGCGCGGGGTGAATGCGCAGCAGGTCGGCGGTCGAGGCCGGCTCGGCGCCGCGCAGGTCGAGTTGTGCGGCCAGGCCCGAGGCCTGCACGAGCGACAGGAAACGGCGCTTCGAATCGGGCGATTCCGCGTAGCCCGCGCTCGACGGCGGCTGGACCCAGCCGCCGACCGGGAAGAACAGCGCGTGCGTGCCGCCGGTATGCCAGAAAGTGCGTTCGTCGGTGAAGAAAGCAGTGCGATTCATGGATGTGCGTGACCTGTCACGGTTGGGAGGAAACGGAAGGGCGCGTGCGGCGATCGATGTGGCGCAGCGCGGCGAACGACACGAGCACCCAGCGCGCGGCACCACGGCCACGCCAGCCGGACGTCTTGCGGGCAACCAGCAGGCCGCCGAACATCAGCCACGACAGGATCGCGAATACTGTCTTGTGGTCGAGCCGCAGCGCGCGCGCGTCGACCTGCTCGCTGAACAGGATGCCCGACGCGAGCGTCAGCGTGAGCAGCACGAAGCCGGCGCCGATCAGGCGGAACAGCAGCTTCTCGAGCGTGAGCAGCGGCGGCAGCGTCTCGAGCCAGCTCGCGATCCAGCCCGTCGAGCCGTCGCGCCCGCCGCTCCTCAGCGACTGCAGGCGCCGCTCGACCATCAGCATCAGGATCGCGTGCAGCGCCGCGATCGCGAACAGGCCATATGCGATGTTCGCGATCAGGAAATGCAGCTTGAACAGCGGCGCTGCGGCATATGGAAGCACCCGCACGCCGCCGAACACGAGCGGCAGCAGCGACGCGCCGCACGCGAGCGGCAATACCAGCAGGCGCAGGCTGTCGAGCGGGAAGAAGAAGCTCTCGATCCAGTAGATGCCGGCGCCGAGCCAGAACATCGCGGACAGCGCGAACGCGAAGCCGAACACCATCGCGTCGTTCGGAAAGATCGTCATGTGGAGCAGCACGCCGTGCGCGACCAGCGCGGCGAACAGCAGCCCGCGGCCGGCCCCGCTCATCCCGGACGCGGCGGACACGGGAACCGGCACGGCCGGCACGCTCGCGACGAGCGGCGTCGCGCCCTGGCGGTGCGTGCGCCAGCCTGCGACGGCGAGGCCGCCGTACAGGAATGCGGTGAGGGCATACAGTACAATATCCATGTTCGAAGTTTACACTAGGCCCCCTTCCCGCGACGGCTCCCTTTGTTCGGATCCGCCGCGCCTTCGGGCCCCACTGTCCATCGCTCCCCATGCTCGACAATCTCACTCAACGGATGGCGCGCGTCGTCAAGACGCTGCGCGGCGAGGCCCGGCTTACCGAGGCGAACACCCAGGAGATGCTCCGCGAGGTGCGTCTCGCCCTGCTGGAGGCCGACGTTTCGCTGCCGGTCGTCCGCGAATTCATCGCCAAGGTCAAGGAAAAGGCGCTCGGCGAAGAAGTGATCAGCAGCCTGTCGCCGGGTCAGGCGCTGGTCGGCGTGGTCCAGAAGGAACTGACCGCCGTGATCGGCGGCGACTACGAAGGCAAGGCCGCCGAGCTGAACCTCGCGGTCACGCCGCCCGCCGTGATCCTGATGGCCGGCCTGCAGGGTGCGGGCAAGACCACGACCGCCGGCAAGCTCGCGAAGCTGCTGCGCGAGAAGTACAAGAAGAAGGTGCTGACCGTGTCGTGCGACGTGTATCGCCCGGCCGCAATCATGCAGCTGAAAACGGTGAGCGAACAGGTCGGCGCCGACTTCTTCCCGTCCACGCCGGACCAGAAGCCCGTCGACATCGCGATTGCGGCCGTCGACTGGGCGAAGCGCCACTACCATGACGTGCTGATCGTCGACACGGCCGGCCGCCTCGGCATCGACGAGGCGATGATGCAGGAAATCGCCGCGCTGCACGACACGCTGAAGCCGGCCGAAACGCTGTTCGTCGTCGACGCGATGCTCGGCCAGGACGCGGTCAACACCGCGAAGGCGTTCAACGACACGCTGCCGCTCACCGGCGTCGTGCTGACCAAGCTCGACGGCGACTCGCGCGGCGGCGCCGCGCTGTCGGTCCGTCACGTCACGGGCAAGCCGATCAAGTTCGTCGGTGTCGCCGAGAAGCTCGACGGCCTCGAGGTGTTCCACCCCGACCGGATGGCGAACCGGATCCTCGGCATGGGCGACATCCTCGCGCTCGTCGAGGAGGCGCAGCGCGGCGTCGACGTGCAGGCCGCGCAGAAGCTCGCCGACAAGGTCAAGAAAGGCGGCGATTTCGACCTGAACGATTTCCGCGCGCAGATCTCGCAGATGAAGAACATGGGCGGCCTGTCGTCGCTGATGGACAAGCTGCCTGCTCAGTTCCAGCAGGCGGCGGCCGGCGCCGACATGGGCCAGGCCGAGAAGTCGATCCGCCGGATGGAAGGCATCATCAGCTCGATGACGCCCGCCGAGCGCGCGAAACCCGAGATCATCAAGGCGACGCGCAAGCGCCGCATTGCAGCCGGCGCGGGCGTGCCGGTGCAGGAAGTCAACCGGATGCTGAACCAGTACGACCAGATGCGTACGATGATGAAGAAGCTGAAGGGCGGCAACATGCAGAAGATGATGCGCGGCCTGAAGGGCATGATGCCCGGCATGCGCTGATTTTGCCCATCGGCCGGCGCGCGGGTTTTTGCTGTAGCGCGCGCCCGCCGTTCTGCTTCATTCTTATTTGTATACCGACTGCCCGCCAGAACACATGAACCGCGAAGAAGCCCTCCACATTTTCAACCACTCCGAAGAGATCGTGTCGGCCGACGCCGTCAATGCGTCGATCTCCAAGATGGCCGACGCGATCCGCGCCGAGATCGGTGACGCGTTCCCGCTCGTTCTCTCGGTGATGGGCGGCGCCGCGGTGTTTACCGGGATGCTGCTGCCGCATCTCGATTTCCCGCTGGAATTCGACTACATCCACCTGACCCGCTATCGCAATACGACGCAGGGCAGCCCGGAAATGCACTGGCGCGTCGCGCCGCGCGAATCGGTGAAGGATCGGATCGTGCTCGTGCTCGACGACATCCTCGACGAAGGCGAGACGATGGCCGCGATCCGCGACCGCATCCTCGACATGGGCGCGCAGCGCTTCATGTCGGCCGTGCTGTGCGAGAAGACGCTCGCGAAGGCGAAGCCGCTGCACCCCGACTTCTGCGGCTTCTCGGTACCCGACCGCTATGTGTTCGGCTGCGGGATGGATGCGAAGGGCTACTGGCGCAACCTGCCGACGATCCGCGCGCTGACCACGAACGTCTGAGCGCCCCGCTCCGCACTATATAAATAGAAAGCGGCGCTCCGGTTTCCCGGAGCGCCGCTTTTTTATGGGCGCCGTGGGTGCGCGCCGCCCCGCCCTACAACTGGTGCACGAACGCGCGGACGCCGCCCAGCATCATCTCGACCGAAATCGCGACGAGCACGAGGCCCATCAGCCGCTCGAACGCCGCGACGGTTCGCTCGCCGATCCATTGCTGGATCCGCTCGGCCAGCACCAGCGTCACCGCGCAGACGATCATCGTGACCGTCAGCGCACCGACCCACTCGAGCATCTTGCCGGGCCCCTGTGACGTCAGCAGCATCACCGTCGCGAGCGCGGACGGCCCGGCGAGCGCCGGAATCGCGAGCGGCACGATGAACGGCTCGCCGCCCGCACGCGGATCGTTGCCGAGCGCGCCGTCCGGATGCGGGAAGATCATCCGCAGCGCGATCAGGAACAGCACGATCCCGCCGCCGAGCCGCAGCGACAGGTCGGTGAGGCTCATCATCCGCAGGAAGCGGTCGCCGACCAGCATGAAGAACAGCAGGATCACGAACGCGATCCCCACTTCACGCAGGATCAGCTTCACGCGCCGCTCGCGCGGCACATCCCGCATCGCCGAAATGAACAGCGGGATGTTGCCGAGCGGATCGGTGATCAGCACCAGGAGCACGGTGGCCGACAGGAAGGTGTATTCCACCGCGTTCCCCGGTCGGTGCGCTTAGCGCGCGAGCGCGGCGCGGATCTTCTCCGCGACCGTCGCCGCAGCCGCGTCGGCCGGCAGCAGCGTCGCTTCGGCGTCGCGGCGGCCCTGATACTCGATCTTGCCTTCCTTCAGGCCGCGCTCGCCGATCACGAGGCGGTGCGGCACGCCGACCAGCTCCCAGTCGGCGAACATCACGCCCGGGCGCTCGCCGCGATCGTCGAGGATCACGTCGATGCCGGCTGCGACGAGTTCCGCGTACAGCTTGTCGGCAGTCTCGCGCACCATTTCGCTGCGGTCATAGCCCATCGGGCACAGCACGACTTCGAACGGCGCGATCGACTCGGGCCAGATGATGCCCTTGTCGTCGAAGTTCTGCTCGATCGCCGCGCCGAGAATACGCGTGACGCCGACGCCGTAGCAGCCCATCAGCATCGGCTGCGGCTTGCCCGACTCGTCGAGGAACGTCGCACCCATCGCTTCCGAATACTTGGTGCCGAGCTGGAACACGTGGCCGACTTCGATGCCGCGGCAGATGTCGATCACGCCCTTGCCGTCCGGCGACGGGTCGCCCTTCTTCACGTTGCGCACGTCGGCGACGTCCGGCTCGGGCAGGTCGCGGCCCCAGTTCACGCCGGCGATGTGGTAGTCGACCTCGTTTGCGCCGACGACGAAGTCGCTCATGTTCGCGACCGTGCGGTCCGCGATCACCTTCACGGGCTTCTTCGTGCCGACCGGGCCGAGATAGCCCGGCGGCGTGCCGAACCACTCGACGATTTCCTGCTCGGTCGCGAAGCGGTGGTTCTTCAGGCCCGGCAGCTTCGATACCTTGATCTCGTTCAGGTCGTGATCGCCACGCAGCATCACGAGCCAGATGGTCGGCTCGGCGCCTTCGTTGTCGGTCGCGAGCACGATCGACTTGATCGTGCGCTCGAGCGGGATGGCCAGCAGTTCGGCGACGGCTTCGCACTTCGCCTTGCCGGGCGTCGCGACCTTCTCCATCGCTTCGGCCGGCGCCGCACGCTCGGCGATCAGCGGCAGCGCTTCGGCCGCCTCGACGTTCGCCGCGAATTCGGACGTCGGGCAGTACGCGATCGCGTCTTCACCGGTGTCGGCGATCACGTGGAATTCGTGCGAGAAGTTGCCGCCGATCGAGCCGCTGTCGGCCGCGACCGCACGGAACTCGAGGCCGAGGCGCGTGAAGATGCGCACGTACGCGTCGTACATCTTGCGATACGACTCGTTCAGGCCGGCCGCATCCTTGTCGAACGAGTACGCGTCCTTCATGATGAATTCGCGTCCGCGCATCACGCCGAAGCGCGGACGGATCTCGTCGCGGAACTTCGTCTGGATCTGGTAGAAGTTCACCGGCATCTGCCGGTAGCTCTTGATCTGGTTGCGCGCGATGTCGGTGATGACTTCCTCGTGCGTCGGCCCGATCACGAAGTCATTGTCCTTGCGGTCCTTGAAGCGCAGCAGCTCGGGGCCGTACTGCTCCCAGCGGCCCGATTCCTGCCACAGCTCGGCGGGTTGCACGGCCGGCATCAGCAGTTCGATGGCGCCCGCCCGGTTCATTTCCTCGCGCACGATCGCCTCGACCTTGCGAATCGAACGCAGGCCGACTGGCAGGTAGTTATAGATGCCGCCGGCGACGCGACGGATCATGCCGGCGCGCACCATCAGCTTGTGGCTGACGATCTCTGCGTCGGCGGGTGCTTCTTTCAGGGTGCCGATAAAGAAACGGGAAGCTTTCATGCGGACGGTTCCAAAAACGGCGCCCCCAGGCGGGGCGCCCGAAAAAGTTTCAAGGTGAAAAAGCTGCGCGCGACGAACGACGATGGCGCAGACGACGTAGCAGACTAATCAGGGACAATTCAGCCGGTGTACCCCGCGCGGATTCGCTCCGTCACGGTGCGCAGCGCCCGTTATCTGTTTATAATCAAAGCAATTTTAAAGGATTCGAAGGTGGTTGTATGCTGGATCGTGAAGGCTTTCGCCCGAACGTCGGCATCATCCTCTTGAACGCGCGCAACGAGGTGTTTTGGGGCAAGCGGCTCCGCGAGCATTCCTGGCAGTTTCCTCAAGGTGGGATCAAGTACGGCGAGACCCCCATGCAGGCGATGTACCGGGAGCTGCACGAGGAAACGGGCCTGCACCCGGAACACGTCAAGATAATCGGCCGCACTCGCGACTGGTTGCGTTATGAGGTGCCTGACAAGTTCATTAAACGCGAAGTACGCGGTCATTACCGCGGCCAGAAGCAGATCTGGTTCCTGCTGCGGATGGTTGGACGCGATTGCGACATTTGCTTGCGCGCGACCGACCACCCGGAGTTCGATGCGTGGCGCTGGAACGAGTACTGGGTGCCGCTCGATGCGGTGATCGAGTTCAAGCGGGATGTCTATCAGTTGGCGCTGACGGAACTGTCGCGCTTCCTGCGCCGCCCGGCGCAGCGAGCCGAGAAGCCGCGTGGGCCGCGTCTGTCGCGCTATCCGCGCGTCATTGGCGTACAGGCCCAGCAGACGCTGACGATTGTCGACACATCGGTAGTCTGTTCGGAGATCGAAGTGGAAGCGAGCACGCTCGACGAGATGCCGCCCCACGTGATCATCGGCAAATGACGAATCGAACTGCATGACCGGGCGCGACCTTGGTGTCGCGCCCTTTTTTTACGAGGAATGCATATTGAAAGCGATTGCTCTCGCGCTCGCATCGATTGCCGCGGTGGCCACGCTGGCAGGCTGCGCGAATTCGAAGACGCCCACCAACAAGGATGACAGCGAGTTCGTGTATCTGCTGGACCGTCAGGGCACCTGGAAGGAAAACGCGGTCGACTCGCTGCCGCCGCTGCCGCAAACGGGCGACCTGCTGCCGTTCAACGTATCGCAGAACACGCCGCTCAAGTTCTTCGTCGATGCGAAGTCGCTCGCGGTCGGCACCGATGGCGTCGTGCGCTACGCGGTCGTCATCACGAGCCCGGCCGGCGCGCGCAACGTGAACTACGAAGGCATCCGCTGCGACACCTACGAGTGGCGCCAATATGCCGGTCTGAATTCGGAACACGACGGCTGGGATCGCACCGTCGAGAACGACTGGCGGCGCATCGAGAACGGCGAACTGAATGCCTACCACTCGGCGCTCTATCAGGACTACTTCTGCGCGAACAAGATGCCGCAGGGCACGACCCAGCAGATCCTGGAGAACATCCGGTTTCACCGCACCGCGATGAGCCAATTGCGCTGACGGTGGGTGGCGCCCGCCGCCCCCTCTGTCCGCAGCAAGAAAAAAGCCCGCATCACGCGGGCTTTTTCATTTGACGGCCGGAACCGGCACGAATGGTTACACCAGCACCAGGTTGTCGCGATGGATCAATTCGGGTTCCAGCATGTAGCCCAGCACTGATTCGATCTCGCCGCTCGGCTTGCGGTGAATCAGTTTCGTCTCCGCACTGCTGTAGTTCGTGAGCCCACGCGCCACTTCACGCCCGTCAGGGCCGACACACGCGATGACTTCTCCACGCGCGAACGCGCCCTGCACGTCGATCACGCCGATCGGCAGCAGGCTCTTGCCGCCAGCCGTCAGCTTCTCGACCGCGCCCGCGTCGATCACGACATGGCCGCGCACCTGAAGGTGGTCGGCCATCCACTGCTTGCGCGCCGCCATCCGCGCGGTACGTGCGATCAGTTGCGTGCCGATTGCCTCGCCGGCCGCCAGACGCACAAGTACGTCGGTCTCCCGGCCGCTCGCGATCACGGTGTTCGCGCCGCTGTGTGCCGCACGCTTCGCCGCGAGGATCTTCGTCAGCATCCCGCCGCGACCGAGGCTCGAGCCCGCACCACCGGCCATCGCCTCGAGTTCCGGCGCACCTGCATTGGCTTCTGCAACGAGCGTCGCGTTCGGGTCCTTGCGCGGATCGGCCGTGAACAGCCCCGACTGGTCGGTCAGGATGATCAGTGCATCGCCTTCGATCAGGTTTGCAACGAGTGCACCGAGCGTGTCGTTGTCGCCGAACTTGATTTCATCGGTGACGACCGTGTCGTTCTCGTTGATGATCGGCACGACGCCAAGCCGCAACAGCGTCAGCATCGTCGAACGCGCATTCAAATAACGCTCGCGGTCCGCCAGGTCGGCATGCGTCAGCAGGATCTGCGCGGTGCGGATGTCGTGCTCGGTGAAGCGGCTCTCATAGACCTGCGCGAGCCCCATCTGGCCGACTGCGGCGGCAGCCTGCAACTCGTCGATTTCCCGCGGCCGCTTGCTCCAGCCGAGCCGCTGCATCCCTTCGGCAATCGCGCCCGAACTGACGAGCACGACTTCCTTGCCCTGGGCGCGCAGTGCGGCGATCTGAGCCGCCCAACGGCCGATTGCTGCATGATCGAGCCCCTTGCCGTCGTTGGTCACGAGGCTGGAGCCCACCTTCACCACCAATCGCTTCGAATCCGCGATGATCGAACGCATCCTGCACTGTCTCCTGTATCTGCTGCCTGCCCGGCCGGGCGCGATTGAGCGCCGACGCCGGGCGGGCACGCCCGGCGCGTTACGGAATCGCTCAGGCGTCGTCGCCCGGCGCCGCACCGCCCTTGGCAGGCGTCTCGTCGCGGAAACGCACGTCCGCCGCGAGATCTTCCGCCTCCGCCGCGCGATGTGCGTCCGAATGTTCGGCGAGGTAGTCGTAGATCGCGTAGCACAGCGCTTCACAGCCCTGGCCAGTCAGTGCCGAGATCTCGAACACGGGGCCGTCCCACTCGAAGCGCTCGAGGAAATCAGCGACGCGCGCCTTGCGCTCGTCTTCCGGCACCATGTCGAGCTTGTTGAGCACGAGCCAGCGCGGCTTCTCGTAGAGCGCCTCGTCGTACTTGCGCAGCTCGCCGACGATCGCCGTCGCTTCCGCAACCGGATCGACGCTTTCGTCGAACGGTGCGAGATCGACCAGATGCAGCAGCACGCCGGTGCGCTGCAGGTGGCGCAGGAACTGATGGCCGAGGCCCGCGCCTTCGGCGGCGCCCTCGATCAGCCCCGGGATATCCGCGATCACGAAGCTCTTGCTCGGACCGACACGCACCACGCCGAGATTCGGCGCAAGCGTCGTGAACGGGTAGTCGGCAATCTTCGGCCTCGCGTTCGACACCGACGAGATGAACGTCGACTTGCCCGCGTTCGGCATGCCGAGCAGGCCGACGTCGGCGAGCACCTTCAGCTCGAGCCTCAGCATGCGACGCTCACCGGGCTTGCCGTCCGTCTTCTGGCGCGGTGCACGGTTCGTGCTCGACTTGAAATGCAGGTTGCCGAGCCCGCCGGAGCCACCCTGCGCAAGCATCACCTGCTGGTCGTGCTCGGTCAGGTCGGCGATCAGCTCGCCGGTATCCATGTCGCTGATGATCGTGCCGACCGGCATGCGCAGCGTGACGTCGTCGCCGCCCTTGCCGTAGCAATCCGAGCCGCGCCCGTTTTCGCCGTTGCGCGCCAGATGCTTCTTCGCGTAGCGGTAGTCGATCAGCGTGTTGATGTTGCGGTCGGCGATCGCGTATACGCTACCGCCCCGGCCGCCGTCGCCGCCGTCCGGCCCGCCGAACGGGACGAATTTCTCGCGGCGCATCGACGCGCTGCCATCGCCTCCGTCTCCGGCGATGACTTCGATTCGTGCTTCGTCAATGAACTTCATTCGTCACTCCGCCCAGTATTTCCGCTATTGTGCCGCGCGCCGGCGCGCTTGAACAATCTGCCGTTCGGCCGATCGTACGCCGGTTGCGCGATGGTCGCCCGAACGCACACGCGCCCGGCGACCAAATAAAAAAAGGCCCCGCGAAGACTGCGGGGCCTTTCGGCTACGAAGCCCGTGGGTGCCTGAACTTAGGCAGCCGCCGGGACAACGATGACCAGATGCTTCTTGTCCGCGCCCTTCGTCGCGAACTTGACGTGACCGTCGACCAGCGCGAACAGGGTGTGATCCTTGCCCATGCCGACGTTCTCGCCTGCGTGCATGCGCGTACCGCGCTGACGCACGATGATGCCGCCGGCGTTGATTGCCTGGCCGCCGTACACTTTCACGCCGAGACGCTTCGACTCGGAGTCGCGGCCGTTCCGGGAAGAGCCGCCTGCCTTTTTGTGTGCCATCTGATTGCTCCTTTACCGAGGCGCTTACGCGTTGATCGCGTCGATGCGCAGCTCAGTGTAGTTCTGGCGGTGGCCGCCGTGCTTTTGGTAGTGCTTCCGGCGACGCATCTTGAAGATGGTGACCTTGGCATGACGACCGTGCGACACAACGGTGGCCTTGACGGAAGCCCCACTGACCAGCGGCGTACCGAACTTAATCGATTCGCCTTCGCCCACTGCGAGAACCTGGTCGAGCGTGATTTCAGCGTCAATGTCAGCCGGTATCTGTTCTACTTTGAGTTTTTCGCCAACGGCAACCTTGTACTGCTTGCCGCCGGTTTTTATGACCGCGTACATTGAGAACCTCACTCTGGATCCAATTTTTCCGCACACCGTGCGCGGAAAACACGTGATTATACATGGGGTTAGCACCGAAGTCAAAACCCATTGACGATTGCCGCGCGCGGGCCTCGGCCAAACGGCCAAATTCGAGGCTGCGGCACGTGTCACAGACCGGGATATCTCGGATTCGACTTATAATCCGCCGCATCACCCAATTCCATCATCATGTCGTCGTCCACCGCCTCCCCCACCCTCAGCGCCGCCCATCTGCTCGCTCCGATCACCAGTGACATGGAGCAGGTGAATCGCGTTATCCGGCAAAGCCTCGCGTCCGATGTGCTGCTGATCAACCAGATCGCCGAGTACATCATCGGCGCGGGCGGCAAGCGGCTGCGTCCGGCATTGCTGCTGCTCGTCGCCGGCGCACTCGGCGAGACGTCGCACCAGCGGCACGTGCTGGCCGCCGTCGTCGAGTTCATCCACACGGCCACGCTGCTGCATGACGACGTCGTCGACGAATCCGAGCTGCGCCGCGGCCGCCAGACCGCCAATGCGTTGTTCGGCAACGCGGCGAGCGTACTGGTAGGCGACTACCTCTATTCGCGCTCGTTCGAGATGATGGTCGGCGTCGGCAAGATGCGCGTGATGGAGATCCTGTCCGAAGCGACGACGATCATTTCCGAAGGCGAGGTGCTGCAGCTCCTCAACATGCACGACGCGGACGTCGACGAAACGCGCTACATGCAGGTGATCCGCTACAAGACGGCCAAGCTGTTCGAGGCGTCGGCACGTCTGGGCGCGGTACTCGCAGGCGCCGACGCGCCGACCGAGGCTGCCGCCGCCGAATACGGCCGCCGGATCGGCACTGCATTCCAGATCATGGACGACTGGCTCGACTATGCAGGCACCGTCGAGGCCATGGGCAAGAATGCCGGCGACGACCTTCGCGAAGGCAAGCCGACGCTGCCGCTCATCTATCTGATCGAACGCGGCACGCCCGAACAGTCGGCGCTGGCACGCGAGGCGATCGAACAGGGCGGCACCGATCGCTTCGATACGATTTTCGAAGCGATCACGCGCTCGGGTGCACTGGACCACACGCTCGAATGCGCACGCCAGGAAGCGCAGGCTGCTGCTGCTGCGATCGCCGCGTTCCCCGATTCGGTCTACAAGGAAAGCCTGCTCGCGTTGTGTTCGTACTCGACGTCGCGGCAGTCGTAAGTGCATGTCGTACGTCGCCGCCCCGGCTGCGACGTACGTTCGACACGGGAAAATCACCTGTCTCGAAAAATTTCTTCTCGAAGGCCTTCCCTTTTTGAAGAAACGTCGTTATAGTTACATTCTTGCTTGACGACGCAGCGGTCTTGAAGAAGACGGCGAAGTCGGAAGAGTCCAAATCGGGGTGTAGCTTAGCCTGGTAGAGCGCTACGTTCGGGACGTAGAGGCCGGAGGTTCGAATCCTCTCACCCCGACCAGATTTGTAAAAAACCGTGCACTCCGTGCACGGTTTTTTTTTGCCCGGTCGCCGCGAGCCCCTCGTGTCGCGCTCGACACATCGCGGTCGCCGGCCTCTGCTATATTCCTTCCATCCCTGTCCTTCACTGCCCTTCCAACGCGTGGACCAAATTCCCTTATGGGCGCAAATCGGCGCCGTCTTCCTGCTTCTCCTCTGTTCCAGCTTCTTTTCGATTTCCGAGACCGCGATGATGGCGCTCAACCGCCATCGGCTGAAGCATCTCGCCAGCCAGGGCGCACTCGGCGCGAAAACCACGCAAGGCCTGCTCACGCGCACTGACCTGCTGCTCAGCGTGATCCTGATCGGCAACAACCTGTTCAACACGATCATCCCGGTTCTGACGACGTCGCTCGCGCTGCATACGTTCGGCCGCAACAACGTCGCGCTGTCGATCGCGACCGGCATCGTCGCGTTCCTGATCATCGTGTTCGCCGAAATCGCGCCGAAGATCGTCGGCGCGACGTTCCCCGAACGCATCGCGCTGCCCGCGAGCCTCGTGATCGCGCCGCTGATGCGCGTGTTCAAACCGGTCGTCTGGTTCGTCAACGCACTCGCGAACGGCGTGCTGTGGGTGCTGCGCATCAACACGAAGAAGGGTCGCGACCAGCGAATGTCGGCCGACGAGCTGCGGGCCATCGTGCTCGAATCGAGCAGTTTCATGCCGACCAAGCACCGCAGCATCCTGCTCAACCTGTTCGACCTCGAGAACATCACCGTCGACGACGTGATGGTGCCGCGCCGCCAGATCGAGTCGCTCAACTTCTACGCGCCGCTCGACGACGTCCTGCACCAGCTCGAGACCTGCTATCACAACCGGCTCGTCGTCTACGAAGGCGACATCGACAAGGTGCTCGGCGTGCTGCACGTCCGCAAGACGCTGACCGCGCTGCACAACCAGGAGTTCGACCGCGAGACGCTGCGCACGCTGCTCGCCGAGCCGTATTACGTGCCGTCCGGCACGCCGGTGGTCCAGCAGCTCCAGTTTTTCCAGGAAACGCGGCAGCGGACCGCGCTCGTCGTCAACGAGTACGGCGAGCTCGAAGGGCTCGTCACGCCCGAAGACATCATCGAGGAGCTGATCGGCGAATTCACGACGTCGATGCCGCGCAGCGAACGCAAGGGCGGCTGGGACGAGAACGGCGAATGCATCGTCTCGGCAAGCATGCCGCTGCGCGAGCTGAATCGCTGGCTGCACCTGAAGCTGCCGACCGACGGGCCGAAGACGCTGAACGGCCTGGTGCTCGAAATCCTCGAGGAAATTCCGGAAGACGACGTGTGCCTGAAAATCGGTGACGTGATGCTCGAGGTGATGCGCAGCGACGATCAGGCCGTGCGCACCGTCAAGCTCTTCAAGCCGCGCGGCTCGCGCCCCGCACGCGTCACCTCGCGCTAGCCGAACGGCTGACTGCCGGCGCCGCCCGCGACGCGCGACCATCTGCTGGTCACGGTCAACAGGCGGCCAGCGTGCCGGCTCACATGCATTTCCCTCCTCCCGGGGCGACGCTGCGCACGCAGCCGCCGCCCGCTCACTCCGATGCGTCGCCCGCCACCGCACCGCGCGCGCTCGACGCGGCCCAGCTCGACGATGCGCCGGCCGTGCGGCTGCTGACGGACACGCTTCACGCGGCACGCGTGCGCGACGCATCCGATATCCACGTCGAACCATTCGAAGCCGGCTGGCGCATCCGCCTGCGCATCGATGGCGTGCTGCACGAACATGCTCGGCCGCCCCTGCATCTGCGCGACGCGCTCGTCACACGGATCAAGGTGCTCGCGCGCATGGACATCGCCGAGCGGCGGCTCCCGCAGGACGGCAGGCTGCGCATCGCGATCGACGGCGGTATGCGCGGCGACTACCGGGTCAGTTCGCTGCCTACGTTGTTCGGTGAAAAGCTGGTGCTGCGGCGGCTCGAAACCATGCCGCCCGACCTCACGCTCGCCCGCCTCGGCTTCGACGCGCAGCAGGCGGCCGCGATGGAGGCCGCGATACGCGCGCCGCATGGCCTCGTGCTCGTCACGGGTCCGACCGGCAGCGGCAAGACGCTGTCGCTCTACTGCGCGCTGCAGATGCTCGATCGCGACGCGCACAACGTCTGCACGGTCGAGGATCCTGCCGAGATCCAGCTCGACGGCATCAGTCAGGTTGGTGTCGCCGAAAAGGCGGGGCTCACGTTCGCAACCGCACTGCGCGCGCTGCTGCGGCAGGACCCGGACATCATCATGGTCGGCGAGATTCGCGATGCGGAGACAGCCGACGTCGCGATCAAGGCCGCGCAGACCGGCCATCTCGTGCTGTCGACGCTGCACACGAACGACGCGCCGGCCGCCGTCGCGCGGCTGCTCGACATCGGCGTTGCACCGTACAACCTCGCGGCCGCGCTGCACCTCGTCACCGCGCAACGCCTCGTCCGGCGGCA
>NZ_JAAGPB010000367.1:0-8832 GCF_017104585.1 Burkholderia sp. Ac-20392 | reverse complement strand
ACACATACACCCTCTCCATCCACGGCGCGATTCCCTGCTCGACGAGCGCCGGTGCGCCGGCCGCGAGCATCGCGAAACCGAGCGTGAGCACGCGATAGCCGCCGAACCGGCCGACGAGTCGCGGCATCAGCAACGGGCTCGACAGGAAGCCGAGCCCGAGCGGCAGGATCGCGAGCCCCGACGCGAGCGGCGACCAGTTCAGGCAGCCCTGCAGGTAGATCCCGTAGCTGAGGAAGAACGCGCTCAGCGTATAGAACAGGAATGCCAGCGCGAGCCCGAGCGCGACGACGGGGTTGCGCAGCAGGCGCACGTCGAGCAGCGGATCGTGGCCGCCCGCGAGACGGCGCGCCTCGACCGCCAGCAGCGCACCGAGCATCGGCAGCGCGCCGACGAGGCACGCGACCATCCACAGCGGCCAGCCGGCCTCGCGCCCGTGCGTGAGCGGGTAGACGAGCATCAGCAGGAACAGCGACAGCAGCACCATGCCGGGCACGTCGATGCGCTGGCCTTTCGGCGGCCGGCTTTCCGGGATGAAGCGCCAGCTGCCGATCAGCGCGAGGATGCCGATCGGCAGGTTGACGAGGAAGATCGCGCGCCAGCCGAGCCCGAACGGATGCAGGCTGATCAACGCGCCGCCGCCGAGCTGGCCGATCACGGCCGCAAGGCCGAACACGAAACCGTAGAAGCCCATCACGCGCACCTGCTCCTGCGGGCTGAACACGCTGCGGATCGTCGCGAGCACCTGCGGCGCGAGGATCGCGGCGAACAGGCCCTGCAGCACGCGGCCGCCGACCAGCACCGCGCCGCTGCCGGCGAGCCCGCACAGCGTCGACGCGACGACGAAGCCGGCCATCCCGATCATGAACATGCGCTTGCGGCCGTACAGGTCGCCGAGCCGGCCGCCGGTGATCTGCACGACCGCGTTCGCGCATGCGTACGCCGACACGACCAGCTGCAGCTCGGCCGGGCGCGCGCCGATGCCGTCGCGGATGGCCGGCAGTGCGAGATTCACAATGAAGTAGTCGAGCGGCGGCAGAATCGCGCCAACCAGCAGGACCACCAGCGCCCAGCCGTGGTGGCTGCGCGGCGTTGCCGCGGCGGCCGTGCCGGCCGGTACGCAGGGGGCAAGGGTGTCGTTCGTCATGGAAGCAGGTCCGAAAGAATGAGTGCCACATTCACGCCGGACGCGACGCCAGGCGCGCCGGTTCGGCCGTGGACGGGCGATTGACCCCCATTCTGGGTGGTGGCGATGAATCGGAAAAGCGGGAATTGGTGGTAGCATCCATCGGGTTACTCGATGGATGGAGAATGGCGATGCGCGGTTTCGATCTGGATCAGTTGCGCACTTTCGCGGCGGTCGCGGACGCCGGCAGCCTGACGGCCGCCGCGCCGCTGCTGCACCTGTCGCAATCGACGGTCAGCGAGCAGGTGCGCAAGCTCGAATCGCGCGCCGGCGTGCCGCTGTTCGTGCGCAGCAAGCGCGGGGTCGAGCCGACCCCGGCCGGCTCGCGGCTGCTGCAGCACGCGCGGCGCATCGTTGCGCTGAACGAGGCCGCGTTCGACGAAGTGCGCGGGCAGGCGATCAAGGGCGAGCTGCGCGTCGCGATCACCGATTACTACCGGACCAACGAAGTCGCGGGCCTGCTCGCGCGGCTGCGGGAGTGCTACCCGCAACTGAGCCTGCACGTCAGCGCGATGAAGAGCGCGGATATCGAAACGGCGCACGCGCGCGGGCAGGTCGATCTCGGCGTGGTGATGAACCTGTCGAGCGGGCCGTTCCGGCCGGCGTCGGCCGATACACGCTGGGTGCTGCGGCGCGAGCCGCTGTCGTGGGTCGCATCGCCCGCGCTCGCCGAGCAGTTGCCCGAGCCGCTGCCGCTCGTGCTGCTGCCGGACGACTGCATGATGCATCAGGTCGCGGTGCGCTCGCTCGACGAGCAGCACACGCCGTACCGGCTCGTGCACAGCGCGTCGGGGGTGGCGGGGCTGCAGTCGATGCTGGCGGCGGGGCTCGGGGTGGGCTGCCTGTGCGCGTCGGCGATCGGCGAGGGCCTGATGCGACTCGGCGCGAAATACCGGCTGCCGCCGCTGCCGGACGCGGTGTTTTCGCTGACGCCGCCGATGCCCGGCGAACGCGAATCCGTCACGCAGGCGCGCGAGGTGCTGTCGCGGCAATTGCTGATGTAAAACCGGGCCGCACGACCTGCGGCCGCGCGTATCTGAGAGGCGCGCGAAGGAACAAAAAAATGAACGACGAACTGCAACGCCAGATGGCCGCGAAGCTGCAGGATGCGCTGGAGCGCGTGGTCGACGAACGCTCGCTGATCCACTTCCTGCGCGTGCTCGGCCACGACTGGAACAAGGAGCGGCAGCTCGAGGCCGACGTGCCGCCGTCGCCGTATTCCCGTGCCGCGCTCGGCTGGGAAAACCACTCGATCGGCGAGTACCTGGACGCGATGGTCGACTGGGCCGAGGCGTCGGAGGAGGGGCTGCGCTTCTACGACCTGCCCGACAATCCGTGGCGGCGCATGGCGGACATCCTGTTCGCCGGGAAAATCTACGAATAGCGCCGCTCGGGCGATTCGTTCACTGCGTTCGTGACCGTCGCGGCGAACCGTCTATTCGATGGCTTCGCCGTTCACATACGCACGCAGCCCGTCGGCCAGCGCATCGAACACCGCGCGGCAGCGCGGGCTCGTCCGCAGGTCCTCGTGCATCACGACCCAGGTTTCCAGCTGCATCGCGGGCCCGTCCGGCAACACGCGCACGAGCCGCGGGTCGCGTTTCGCGAGCCTGCTCTGGCAGAAGCCGATCCCGTAACCGGCGCGGATCATCGCGAGCTGCGCGAGGTTGCTATCGGTACGCAGCGCGAACGCATCGCGCTTCCACAGCGGCATGCTGCGCCCCATCGAACGGATGAACGGCGTGACCGTATCGAAGCCGATCAACGGGTGATGCGCGAGTTCGTCGATCGTCGCGGGCGACCCGTTGCGCGCCAGGTAGTCGTCGCGCGCATAGAGCTCGACGTCGATTGCGCCGACGCGCCGTGCAACGAGCGCCTCCTGCACGGGCGGCGCCATCCGGACCGCGATGTCGGCCTCGCGCTTGAGCACGTCCTGGATGCGGTCGGTCGGCACCAGTTCGATGACGAGCCCCGGATGGTCGCGCCGTAGTTGCGCGAGAATCGGCGGCAGCACCTCGACGGCGATCACGTCGCTGGCCGAGATCCGCACGATGCCGCGCACGCCCGCGCCGTGGCTTGCCGCCGCGCGCTCGAACGCGGCCGCCGCGCTGCGCAGCGCCTCCGCATGGCCGCGCAGCGCGAGCGCCGCCTCGGTCGGCAGCAGGCCGGATGGCGAGCGCGTGAACAGCGTCTGGCCGAACGCGGCCTCGAGCGCCGCGACGTGGCGGCCGGCCGTCGGCTGCGTGATGCCGAGGGCGCGTGCGGCACCGGACAGCGAGCCTTCCGTCAGCACGGCGAGGAAGGTGCGGTAGCGTTCCCAGTTCAGATCGATAGACATACATAAATGTATAGCTGATCCATCGTGTTCGGCAATTCCTTGTTAGCCGCCGGCGCGCCAGAATGCGTGTCATCACGGAAGTTCATTCAAGGAGAGCGGCAATGACGACCCACGCAGGCGGGACACAACGACAGGCACTCGTGCTCGGCGCGAGCGGCGGAATCGGCGGGGAAGTCGCACGGCAGTTGCGCGATGCGGGCTGGCAGGTGCGTGCGTTGAAGCGCGGGCTCGATGCCGAGGTCGTGGAGCGCGACGGCATCGCCTGGATGCGCGGCGACGCGATGGACCGCGACGCGGTCGTCCGGGCCGCGCGCGGCTGCAGCGTGATCGTGCATGCCGTGAATCCGCCCGGATACCGCAACTGGGCCGGGCAGGTGCTGCCGATGATCGACAACACGATCGCGGCGGCGAAGGCGGAGCGGGCCACCGTCGTGCTGCCGGGCACCGTCTACAACTACGGCGCCGATGCATTTCCGGTGCTGGTCGAAGATGCGCCGCAGCATCCGTCGACACGCAAGGGCGCGATCCGCGTCGAGCTGGAGCGCCGGCTGCAGGATGCGGCCGGGCAGGGCGTTCGCACGATCATCGTGCGCGCCGGCGATTTCTTCGGGCCGAAGCTCACGGGCAACAGCTGGTTTGCAGCGGGGTTCGTCAAGGCCGGGCAGCCGGTGGCGGCCATCAGCGTGCCGGGGCGGGACGGTATCGGGCATCAATGGTCGTATGTGCCGGATGCCGCGCGCTCGATGGTCGAGCTGATCGAGCGGCGCGACACGCTGGAGCCGTTCGCGCGCTTTCACCTGGGCGGGCATTGGGATGCGGACGGCACGCAGATGGCGGAAGCCGTGCGTCGCGTCGCGCAGCGGCACGGGCTGCGTCCGACGGTGCGCAAGTTCCCGTGGTGGTTCGTGTGGGCGGCGGCGCCGTTCGTCACGACGCTGCGCGAATTGCTCGAGATGCGCTACCTGTGGCGCGAGCCGATCCGGCTCGACAACACGCGGGTGACCGCGGTGCTCGGCCGCGAGCCGGTGACGCCGCTCGACACGGCGGTGGAGGCGACGCTGGCGGGGCTCGGGTGTCTCAAGTGAGCAACGGCGGTCGCGAACGCAAGCGCGTTCTGCTATGATCCGCGCTCCCTTCCTCGACGCTGCTGCAGGAAGGTACCCACGACCGCCGGAATACCGGAGGTCGCGTCGTACCTTTTTCATTTCCAGCAGCGATGTCTACTCTTCCTCGCTTAAAAAAGGCCTTGCAACGGCAAGGCATCCATGTCGACTATCACGCCGGCATCTATCACCTGCGCAATGAACTGACGCAGGCGTCCGTCCTGTTGCCCGATTTGCTCCCGCTCGAGGAGAAGGCCGTTCAGCAGTTGCTCGCGTTCGCGGCCGTCCGTTCGCCGGATGGCCATCAGGGCGTGTGCAAGGCTTGCGCGACGCCCGATTTTCATCCGGGCGGGGTCGCGCCGGTCGGCTCGATCGTCGCGACCGACGACGCGTTCGTGATTCCCGCCGCGATCGGCACCGATATCAATTGCGGGATGCGTCTCGTCACCACGGGCCTCAAGCGGTCGGCGCTCGCGCCGTTCGAGACGGCGCTCGTCGAGCGGCTGACGCGTGCGATTCTCGCGGATCGGCGCGACGTGCCGGTCGCCAGCGATGCATTCCGCGCGCTGTTCGATGCGGGCCCGGCGGCATTCGTCGATCGCGTCGCGCAGCAGGGGCTCTGGCAGCACGTCGACCGCGACCGGCTCATCGACGAACTGTCGTCGTGCATCGGCCTCGACCGGTTCGACGGCAGCGCGAAATACGCACCGGACGCACACGTCGGGTCGCGTGAGGTCTTCCGCGATCCTTGCCTCGGCACGCCCGGGTCGGGCAATCATTTCGTCGAGCTGCAGGTGGTCGATGCCGTGTTCGACCGGCATGCGGCCTACCGTGCGGGACTCGCGAAGGACGATGTCGTCGTGATGATCCACAGCGGTTCGCGCGATGTCGGCTTCTACGTCGGGCGGCGCTGGATGGACCGGGCGCGCGCGGCATGGCCGGCAGGCGTCAGGCATCCGGAAAGCGGCCTGTACGGCCTTTCCGGCGAGCTGGCGCGCGAATACCTCGTCGCGATGGGCACGGCTGCGCGCTACGCGTGGCTCAACCGTGTCGTGCTGGCCGAGATGGTGCGCAAGGAACTGGCGGAACTCACCGGCGAGACCCGCTCGACCCTCGTGGTCGACGTGCCGCACAACGTCGTGCTGCGCGAAAACGGGATGAACATCCATCGCAAGGGGGCGACACCCGCCCGCGACGGCGATTTCGCGCTGATTCCCGGATCGATGGGCGATGCGTCGTTTCTCGCGACCGGGCTCGGCCATCCCGACTGGCTGTGGTCATGCAGCCACGGCGCCGGCCGCAGCGTGCGCCGGCAGGCGGTGCGGCGGATGCGCACGGAGCAGGCGCCGGGCACGTGGCGCTGCGTCACGCTGCGCGACGAGCGCCGCATCGAGGAAGGGCCGGAAGCCTACAAGCCGATCGGGCCCGTGATCGATGCGCAGGAGCAGGCCGGCCTGATTCGCAGCGCGGTCCGGCTGAAGCCGTGGGTCACGTTCAAGGCGTGACGGGTGGCGGCGCGCTCGGTGGCCGCCGTCGTTGCTTGCGCCAGGGCGCCTACCCGTACCTCGGGCTGCGCCCGGGCACGGGAAAGCGTCGCCGCGAACCGAAGCGCACGCGGCACAACAATTTTCCACATACCCGGGCGCGTCCGATGAGCATCATGACGGTCAACGTCGAAAAAGCGAAAACGGGGGCGCAATGTTGCATTTCGGATGGAAAGTGTCGGTTGCGGGCGCAATGATGTTTGCATTGAGCGGGTGTACCAACCTGGTCGGTGTGCTGTATTGCGGCAACTCGCAATTCAACTTTCCGGACTATCACTGCTTTCAGCCGTACTAGCCGGGGCCGGCGCGGCGACAGAACGCTGTCGCGCCGGTGTGCCGCGCGTCATCGTCCGTTATGCCACGACCGGCAACACTTCCACCGCATAGCGGTGCCGAAGGCTGCGCCCGAGCACCGGATCGTGCAGTTCCATCTCGAACGCATCGCCGTCGCGCATCGCCGCGATCGCGCCATGCACGGCAACCGTGCCGCCGTACATCGCGCTGTGCGCGGGCATCGTGCGGCGGTCGTCGAAGCGCTGCCACAGCCCCTCGGGCGCAAGCAGG
Source organism: Burkholderia sp. Ac-20392 (assembly GCF_017104585.1). Lineage (NCBI taxonomy): Bacteria > Pseudomonadati > Pseudomonadota > Betaproteobacteria > Burkholderiales > Burkholderiaceae > Burkholderia > Burkholderia sp. Ac-20392. The sequence continues at coordinate 2,100 of NZ_JAAGPB010000367.1, read as the reverse complement.
CCACTCACCGTGCCGTGCTGGTACGCCGCTCGCCCGCCATCGCGCGAGATCAGCCACGCACGCATCTCGATCGCATCCCAGTGATCCGCGACCTCCGCGTAAAGCCACGCGTCGTGGCCGAGCGGCTTCGCGCACACCTGCTTCGACACCGCGACGCCGTAGGCTTCGACCTCACGATCCGTATGATCGGAGCCGACGGTCACGAGCGTGCCGGCCGGGCTGTCGACCAGCACGCATTCGATCTCGCCGCCCGAGCGCGCACCGAGCACGCCGATCGCGGGCGCCTGCGTGAGCAGCGCGGCCGATACGCGATAGAAGCACGGCGTGGTCGACGGCGGCGCGACGCCGAGCGCCGCGAGTTCGTCGATATGCGCCTGGATCGCGGCCGGATCGCGGCCGGCCCAGCCGGCGATCACGACGCGCTCGATCTCGACGTCGACGGTGGCCGGCGCGTGTTGCCGGGAAATCACGTTGAACGACAGGGTTGGCATACGGGTATCCGTTTGAAGTGCGAAGGAGTGAAACGGCAGGCGGCAACGCTCAATCCGCGAGCGGCTGGTGCGCGGTTTCGCGCGCGACGAGGAGCGCGATCGACGTGACGACGAGTGCGGCGGCGACATACAGCGACACGGCCGTCGTCGTGCCCGTCTGCCGGAACAGCGCGGCGATCACGAGCGGTGCGAAGCCGCCACCGACGATGCCGGCGAGCGTGTACGCGAGCGACGAGCCCGCATAGCGCACGCGGGTCGGGAACTGTTCGGTCACGAACGCGCCTTGCGGGCCGTACATCACCGCGTGGATCACGAGGCCGATCGCGACGGCCGCGACGATCGCGCCGGGGCGCGCCGAATCGAGCAGGGTGAAGAATGCGAACGCCCACACGATGCCGGCGAGCGCGCCGGCGAGATACACGGGCCGGCGGCCGAAGCGGTCGGACAGCGCACCGAAGAACGGCACCGCGAGCGCGTTGCAGGCCGTGCCGATCATCACGGCCGTCAGTGCAACGGGGCGCGACAGGTGCAGCACCGTCGTCACGTAGGTGAGCGTGAACACGACGATCAGCGCATACAGCACGTCCGAGCCGATCCGCGACCCGCCCGCGATCAGCAGGCGTTTCCAGTGGTACTTCAGCACGTCCGCGACGGGCACCTCGGCGGTCGCGTGCGATTCGGCGAGCTGCTCGAACTGCGGCGTTTCGTCGACGCCGCGCCGCAGCCAGAAACCGAACACGACGAGCAGCGCGCTGGCCGCGAACGGCACGCGCCAGCCCCATGACAGGAAATCGCCAGAAGTAGTCGACAGCGTCACGAGCGCGATGCAGCCGGTGCCGAGCAGCGTGCCGAACGACGGGCCGATCTGCGTCCACGACGCGGACAGCCCGCGCCGCTTCTGGTCGCCGTGCTCGACCGACAGCAACACCGCGCCGGCCCATTCGCCGCCGAGCGCGACGCCCTGCACGAAGCGCAGCGCGACGAGCAGGATCGGGCTCAGGATGCCGGCCTGCGCATAGGTCGGCAGCGCACCCATCAGCGCGGTCGTCACGCCCATCAGCACGAGCGTGAGCATCAGCACCGCGCGGCGGCCGATGCGGTCGCCGAGATTGCCGAACACGAAGCCGCCGAGCGGGCGCGACACGTAGCCGACCGCATAGGTCGAGAACGCGAGGATCGTGCCGGCCAGCGGATCGACCGACGGGAAGAACAGATGGTTGAAGACGAGCGCGGCGAGCGTGTTGTAGATCGTGAAGTCGTACCACTCGAGCGACGTGCCGATCATGCTCGCGGTCGCGAGTCGGCTGGTGCGGACGCGGTGGGGCGCGTGGGCGGCGGGCTGGGCGAGAGTGCTCATGGTGTCGGGCATGTCGTGACGGGAACGGGATGAAGTGCCGGGCCGATATGCTGGCGTGCGTCGTGCCTGCGATGCGGCCGGCGTGGACGATCAGGCGGGCAGCGCGGCGGCGGCAGCGGGCTCGGTTTCGACGTCGCTGCGAGTTGCATGCAGCGGCGCGGTGGCGCGCCACAGCAGGTCGAAGGTGCGCACGTCGTCGTGTCCGGCGAGCGATGCGGCTACGCGGCGCGTCGCGGCCGCATCGCTGCCTTG
>NZ_JAAGPB010000366.1:0-8697 GCF_017104585.1 Burkholderia sp. Ac-20392 | reverse complement strand
GGTCGGCGCATCCGGTGCGGCGGGTGCGCCGCGGTAGTCGGGACCGACCGTGCAGCCGGCGAGCAGGCATGCGGCCGCGCACAGCGTGAGCGCAGGGCGGCGGGGCAGGGAGAAGGGTTTCATCGCGTAAGACGGTTCAGTGGCCGGACGACATCGGCTGCGGCCCGCGCGGCGTTCTCAGCAGCAGCGCAAGCGGCACGCAGGCAAGCAGCGCGAGGCCCAGCAGATAAAAGGTTTCGGAATAGGTCATCACGACCGCCTGGATCTGGATCTGCTGCGCCAGCTGTCCGAGTGCGCGCATGTTCGAATACGCGAGGTCGCCGGTGTGCGCGAACCAGTTGGCCGCGTAGGCCGACAGCCGGTCCTGCCCGATCAGCGAGTTCGCGGTCACCGATTCGCGGAGCGCGGCCGTATGGAAGGTCGTGCGCCGGTCGATCACGGTGCCGATGATCGCGAGCCCGATCGAGCCGCCGAGATTGCGCGCCATGTTGTAGAGCCCGGCCGCATCACCCGAGTCTTCGCGCGCGACGGCCGCCATCGATGCCTGGTTGAGCGGCATCATCGCGAGCATCTGCGCGACGCCGCGGATCAGTTGCGACCAGACGAAGTCGTGGCCGACGCTCTGCGCGGTCAGGCTGATGTCGAGCATGCAGCTCAGGCAGAACAGCAGCAGCCCCGAGATCACGAGGATGCGGAAGTCGACCTTGCCGAGCAGGCGCGGCAGGATCGGCATCACGAGAAAGGCCGGCAGCCCCGACAGCAGCATGATCGAGCCCGCCTGTTCCGCGTTGTAGCCGGCGACGATCGCGAGGAACTGCGGCAGCAGGTAGGACACGCCGTACAGCCCGGCGCCGACCGCGGACACGATCACGATCACGCTCGCGTAGCGCGGGTTGCGCATCAGCGACAGCCGCATGATCGGCCGCTTCGCAAAGATCTGCGACAGCGCGATCAGGATCATCCCGGCGAGCGACACGAGGCTCAGCGTGACGATCATCTGCGATTCGAACCAGCGTTCGCGCTGACCTTCCTCGAGCACGACGGTGAGCGAGCTCAGCCCGATCGCGAGGCCGAGGATCCCGAGCCAGTCCGCGTTGAAGAACGAATGCCATTGCGGGCGATCCGACGGCAGCCCGAACACCAGCAGCGCCATCAACAGCAGGCACACCGGCAGGTTCAGGAAAAAGCACCAGCTCCAGCTCACGTTTTCCGCGAGCCAGCCGCCGAGCACGGGGCCGAACAATGGCCCGAGCAGCACGATCAGGCCGAACAGCGTCATGCCGACCGGCAACTGCGACAGCGGCAGCCGCGTGCGGATGATGGTCTGCGCGGTCGGGATCAGCGCACCGCCGGTGAAGCCCTGGCCGATCCGGCCGGCGATCATCATCGGCAGCGAATGCGACCAGCCGCACATCATCGAGAACGCGATGAACAGCGCGGAGTTCGTCAGCAGGAAATTGCGCAGCCCGAACACGCGCGTGAGCCAGGCGGCGAGCGGGATCATCACGATCTCCGACATCAGGTAGCCGGTCGAAATCCACGTGCCTTCGGTGCCGGTCGCGCCGATTTCGCCCTGGATCTGCGGCAGCGCGGAGTTCGTGATCGAGATGTCGAGCGTCGCCATCAGCGCGCCGAGCGCACCGGCCGCGACCGCGATCCAGTCGGTCACGCTCGCACGGCCTTCGTGCGGCGGCATGGGCATCGTGGCGGACGGTTCAGCCATGATGCGTCTCGTCGCGGGTCGAGCGCGTATCGACGTCGACCGTCACCGACAACCCCGGCAGCAGCATGCGCTGCGCGCGGGCATTCGCGGCGAGTCGGATGCGCACCGGCACGCGCTGGACGATCTTCGTGAAGTTGCCGGTCGCATTCTCGGGTGGCAGCAGCGCGAACTGCGCGCCCGTGCCGGGCGCGAAGCTGTCGACGACGCCGGACAGCGCGCCGTCCGGCAGTGCGTCGACGTGCAGTTCGACGGGCTGGCCGATGCGCATGTTGCCGATCTGCGTTTCCTTGAAGTTCGCGACGAGGTAGATCGAGTCGACGGGTACGACGGTCAGCAGGCGCGTGCCGGGCTGCACGTATTGCCCGACGCGCACCGTGCGATCGCCGACGCGGCCGGCGAGGGTACTGCGCACGATCGTGTTGTCGAGGTCGAGCTGCGCCTGCGCGGCGCTGGCCTGCGCGGCTTCGAGCTGCGCGCGCGCCTGCTGGAGCTGCGCGGTGAACGACGCGATCTGCGTGCGCGCGGCAGCGATCGACGCATTGTTCGCGGCGAGTGTCGCGGCTGCCTGGTCGCGCGTGCTCTTCAGGTCGGCTACGCGTTCGTGCGTTTCCGCGCCGGTCGCGGCGAGCGGCGCATAGCGCGTGTATTCGTCGCTGGTGTGCTGCGCATTGATGCGCGACACCTTCGCCTGCGCGTCGGCCTGTTCGAGATTCGCATGCTGCTGGCTGATGTCGGCCTCGGCGCGTGCGATATCCGCGCGGCGCGCGTCGACGGTCGCGAGCGATTGCGCAAGCGCGACCTGGTACTGGCGGACGTCGAGCCGCACGAGCGGATCGCCGGCCTTTACGGCCTGGTTGTCGCGCACATACACGTCGGTCACGTAGCCGGCGACCTTCGGCGCGGCGGTCATGCTGTCCGCCTGCAGGTACGCGTCGTTGGTGCTTTCGATGAAGCGGCCGACCGTCCACCATCGGCCGAGCCAGATGGCGCCGCCGATGGCCGCAAGCACGGCGACGATGAGCAGGACGCGCCGCTTCGTGCCGTTGCCGTTTCGCGGCGTTGTTCCGTTTTCCTGACGATTTGCTTTCTGTGGCGAGTCTTGCAGCGTCGACATGCTGGCGTCCAATTTATTCCAAGTGGAAGAATTATTCCAGTTGATAAAATTGTGTCAAGTAGAATGTCGGTCGATCGAATGACGAGGAAGGCATGAACGAAGCGAAGAAGCTGCGCCGTACGTCGGCGGGCGGCTACGCCCGTGGCGACGAAACGCGCCAGCGGATCATCGAGGCGGCGATCGAACTGTTCGGCGAGCGCGGGTTCGCGGGGGCATCGACCCGCGAGATCGCCGCGATGGCCGGCGTGAACGCGCCGGCGCTCCAGTACTACTTCGAGAACAAGGAAGGCGTGTACCGCGCGTGCGTGGAGACGATCGCGGAACACGGCTGGGAAGTGTTCGCGCCGGCAGTCGGCCATGCGTGGGCGATGCTCGACGCGGACGCGGACGTCGACGTGCTGATCGACGCGTTCGTCGGGCTGCTGCGCGCGCTGTCGGACCGGATGTTCACGGCGCCGAAGACGATGAACCAGCGGATGTTCTTCGCGCGCGAGCAAGGCGGCCAGGAGCCGGCGAGCGCGAGCGAAATCCTGATGAAGCGCATGCGCAAGCCGCTCAACGACGTGAGCGCCGAGTTGATCGGCCGCATCTCGGGGCGGCCGGCCAACGATCCCGTCACGCGCTTGCGTGCACTGAGCCTGTTCGGGCAGCTCACGGTGTTCCACATCGCGCAGCGTTCGGCGCTGCAGTTGCTCGAATGGGAGGCGTTCGAAGGTGAGCGCGCGACCCTGCTGATCGACACGATCGCCGAACAGACGCGCGTGCTGCTCCAGCAATGGCACGCGCAGCGCGACGTGTTGGCGGTCGATCCGGCGGCCGACTCGAAACGGGGGACGGGAGCGTCTACACCCGCCGCGAAAAGCGCTCGGCGCGTGACCAAGCCGGCCGCGCGTTAAACGCGGCGCGTTGTCAGTCCCGGCCGGTCAACTCGGCTTGCGCCCCGGTTCCGAGGGCGACGGCGGCCGGGCCGAAGTTTCGGCAGCATGGCCGTTGTCGCCGTTGCTGCCGTTTTCGTCGTCGACCACCGGCCGCGATCCGTCCGCGTACGCAACGACGCTGCGCTGCGGATTGGCGATCCGGATGCCGCGTTCGCGGAACGTCTCCGCGATCCGCCGGTTGAATTCGCGCTGCACGCTCCAGCGTGTCGAGTCCGTGCATTGCATCTGTCCGGCCAGCGCGAGCGTCGCGCCATCGACCTGGTCGATACCCCAGTAGCTGAAGTCCGACAGGATGCCGTCGTGGTACTTCGGATCGTCGCGCAACGCGGCGCCGATCTCCTTCAGCGTCGCGATCGCGCGATCGATATCCTCGCCGTAGGCAATGCTGATCTTGACGGACGCGTTGCCGAGCCCGCGATTCGTATTGTTGACGGTCGTCACCGAGCTGAACGGGATCGTGTACAGCGACCCGTCGCCGGCGCGCAACCGCACGGTGCGGATCGACAGGTACTCGACCGTGCCCGACACGCCGGCGAGCGTGACCCAGTCGCCCACCTGCATCGCGTTTTCCATCAGCAGGAAGATCCCGGTGATGAAATCCTGCACGAGCTTCTGCGAGCCGAAGCCGAGCGCGACGCCGAAGATGCTGGCGCCGGCAAGCAGCGGGCCGACGTTCACGCCGAGCTGGCTGAGGCCCGTCAGCACGACGACGAGCGCGATCATCACGAACAGCAGCGAGCGCAGCATCGGCAGCAGCGTGCGCAGCCGCGCCGCGCGCATGAGATTGCCTTCGCGCGTCCATCGTTGCAGGCGGCGCTCGATCGCGATGTTCGCGGCTTCCCACACGATGAGCGCGACGATGGCCGCGATGGCAATCGTCACCAGCGCCGACGCGAGTCGGTGGCCGATCGTGCCGGTTTCGAACGCGCGGAAGATCGGCACACCCCAGATCTGCAGCAGCAGCACGAGGGTCACGATGCCGATCGCACCCGACACGATCTGGCGCAGCAGCGGGTAGTAGCGGTACGCGTGCACATGGACGAGCGTGCGGTCTTCGTCGCGGCCCTGGAACAGCCGCGCGAGCGCGCCGAACACGACGATCGACACCATCCGCATGCCGATCATCACGGCGATCGAGCGGCCGCCGAGCGTGATCAGCACGCGGTAGCCGTTGTGGACGTCGAGCGCCCACACGAACCACAGCGCCATCACGATGAATACCGAGACGGGCGCCCATGCGTCCGCGAGCGCGTTGGCGATCATCGCGAACGACGGACGATCCTCGCCGGCCGAGCGGATCCGCGCGGCGACTGGCAGGCGGCACTGCAGGATCAGCGCCGAGACCATCAGGTGCCCGCGGCAAGTGCGCAGGCGCCGCGCGCGAGATCCTCGCCGGCATTGCGGCAGTTCGCGCCGCGCGCAATGTCGTGCGCGGCGAAGTGGATCGTGTCGCCATCGACGCGCACGCGTTCCTGCGGAATCACCGTATCGCAGCCGGCCGGCATCGGTGCGCCCGTCATGATGCGCACGCATGATCCGGCTGCCACTGCGCCGTCGAACGGATGGCCGGCGAGCGCGGTGCCGGCGACCGTCAGTGCGACCTCCGCTTGTTGCGATGCATGCGTACCGGCGCTGCCGTCGAACGCATAGCCGTCCATCGCCGAGTTGTCGTACGCGGGAATGTCGAACGGTGCGTTCACGTCGGCCGCGAGCACGCGGTCGAGTGCATCGCGCAGCGTCACCGTGTCACACGCGTCGACGGGCACCGCGAAGCGGCACGCGAGCGCCTGCGCGTCGACGAGCGACAGCGGGGCATCGGAATCGGGTGCGGTTCGGGGGGCGGGCGAGGATTGCGTGATCATCAGTCGGACTGCGCCGCAAGGCGTATCGGGTTCGTGGCCGGTGGCGCGAGGAGGGTGCCTGGGCGCGGGTTTCGCGTGCGGCGGGCGCCGGGCGGGAACCGTACGGGTGCCGTCAGCGGCGGGCCAGCGCGGCGAGTTCCTGCCAGGAGTTGGCATTGTAAAACGCACGCTCGTCGTGAAACTCGACTTCGACCGTCTTGTGGCGTGCGTACCACGCACGCACCTTGCGGTCGCCGGCGGCGAGCCGGACGGCGAGATCGTCGGCCAGCGACGTGCGCAGCAGCGCGAACGTCGGCTGTGGCGAGCGCACTTGTTGCGCATCGACGGTCACTGCCATGGCGATGTCGGCCTGCTGCGCGTCGAGCGCCGCCTGCAGCCGTGCGACGAGGTCGGCCGGCAGATAGGGTGTATCGCATGGCGAGCACGCGACAAGCGGCGCACGTGCCGCCCGCATGCCGGCGAGCAGGCCCGCGAGCGGGCCGGGGAAGTCGGGCGTTTCGTCCGCGACGATGCGCGCATCGAACGGCGCACCGAGTTCGGCATAGCGATCGGCATGACGATTCGCGCTGATCAGCGTCTCGTCGACCTGCGGCGAGAGCCGGCGCAGCACGTGCAGCGCGAGAGGCGTGCCGTCGAGCAACTGCAGGCCCTTGTCGACGCCATCCATGCGTGTGGCACGCCCGCCTGCGAGCAGCAGGCCGGCAATCGAGGGAGAAGCGGAAGCGGGCATGGCAAGAGGGCGGGAAGTGCGGCGTGCGTCAGCCGCCGATATACGACATCTCGACCCGCTTGCCGGCGCCGTCGGGCAGGGCGTCGGCAGACGCGCTGCCGCGCAGCTGCGAATAACGGTCGGTGCGGGCCTGCCAGATGCGGGCGATCGCGGTCGCGATCTCGGCGTCACTCGCGCCGCCGCGCACGAGCGCGCGCAGGTCGTGGCCCGTCGACGCGAACAGGCACAGGTACAGCTTGCCTTCGGTCGACAGCCGCGCGCGCGTGCAGTCGCCGCAGAAGGCCTGCGTGACGCTCGAAATCACGCCGATCTCGCCGCTGCCGTCCGCATAGCCCCAGCGCTGCGCGGTTTCGGCTGCCGTGTGCGGGTCGAGCGGTACGAGCGGGAAGTGTTCGGCGAGCCGGGCGATGACGTCCGCCGACGGCAGTACCTCGGTCATGTTCCAGCCGTTCGACGTGCCGACGTCCATGTATTCGATGAAGCGCAGGATCACGCCGGTCCCGCGGAAACGCTCGGCCATCGGCAGGATCTCGCTGTCGTTGGTGCCGCGCTTCACGACCATGTTGACCTTGACCGGCGCGAGGCCCACGGCCTGGGCCGCGAAGATGCCGTCGAGCACGTCGGCGCTCGCGAACTCGGCATCGTTCATGCGCTTGAACAACGTATCGTCGAGCGCGTCGAGGCTGACCGTCACGCGTGTGAGCCCGGCGTCCTTCAGCGCGCGCGCCTTGCGTGCGAGCAGCGAACCGTTGGTCGTGAGCGTCAGGTCGAGCGGGCGGCCGTCATGCGTGGTCAGGCGGGCGAGGCGCTCGATCAGGAATTCGAGATTCTTGCGCAGCAGCGGCTCGCCACCGGTGATGCGGATCTTCTCGACGCCATGTGCGACAAAGAGTCGCGCCACGCGTTCGATTTCCTCGTGCGTGAGCAGCGCGCTGTGCGGCAGGAACGGGTAGTCCTTGTCGAAAACGGCGCGCGGCATGCAGTACACGCAGCGGAAGTTGCAGCGATCCGTCACCGAAATGCGCAGGTCGCGCAGCGGCCTGGCGAACGTGTCGGCCAGCGTGCCATCCGGGGCATGCGCGATGCCGGAGACGTCCGGCATCCCGCTGACGTCGGCGAGAGGAATGATGCGTCGGGACATGTTGAAAGAAGTGCGAACCAGACCTCTATTTTAGCCGCAAGCGGCGAGTCGGTCCGGTGGGCGGAAACCCGCAGCGCGGACGTGAAAAAGCCCGCCGGAGGCGGGCTTTTCCTGGTCGGACGATGCGTCGATCAGTGATGCGTCGTTTCGACCTGCTGCATCGGGGCCGTATCGGCCGGCGGCAGCGTCTTGCGTTCGCGCGGCACGCGAGCCGGACGCGGGAGGCGCGACGCGGCTTCTTGTGCAGCGGCGAACTTGCCGGCGTCCGTGTTCACCCAGACGAGACCAGCCTGCTCCAGCACGGTATCCAGGCTCGCCGAAGCGGGCGCGGCTGCCGGTTGGGCCGGAGCGGGAGCCGGTGCAGGCGTCGGTGCCGGTGCCGGTGCAGCCACGGCCTCGACCGGTGCTGCTTCGACATGGGCCGGCTCGGCAGCCGCCGGAGCGGCTTCGGTCGTCACGGCCGGTGCAGCTTGCTCGACGGGTGCCGGTTGCGGCGCCTCGACAGCGACAGGCGCTGCCGGCACTTCGAACGCGTCGGTCGGCGAAACCGCGACCGGCGCCGGGCCGGCTTCGGTAGCGACGGCCGGTGCGACCGGTACCGGTTCTGCTGCCTGGGCGACAACGGCCGCTTCGACCGGTGCTGCTTCGACGTGTACCGGTGCCGGCTGCGGCTCGACAGCGGCCGATGCGGCCGGTTCGGCATGGTGCTCGACCACTGCTTCGACGACGACGGTGCTTGCCGCGGCGGCTGCAACGACGACTGCCGGTGCGGCCGTGTGGGCCGGTTCGACAGCAGCCGGTGCTTCCGGCGTCACGGCTTGCACCGCAACTTCGCCCTCTGCGCCTTGCTCGGCGTGGTCGACGACTGCGCCGTCTTCCTCGCGCTCGCGACGACCGCCGCGACGGCCGCGGCGGCGACGACGACGTTCCTCGCCATCACGTGCGCCGGCTTCCGCATCGGCTGCCAGCTCGGCGCCGGGCAGGTCTTCTGCGAGGGCCTTGTCGGCTTCCGGTTCCGGATGCGTTTCGCCACGGTTGACGGTTTCCAGCGTTGCCGCATGCTGGGTCGGCTTGCGACGCTCGCCGCGCTCACGACGTTCGCCGCGTTCCTGGCGCTCGCCACGACCGGCTGCTTCGACGCCTTCCGGCTGCTCGACACGCTCGCGCGGTTCGCGGTTCTCACGCGGTA
>NZ_JAAGPB010000365.1:0-9117 GCF_017104585.1 Burkholderia sp. Ac-20392 | reverse complement strand
GGCGGTGACCGCGGCGGTGGATTCGGCGGCCGGCAGCGGTTGCGCGGCGACCGTGCAGCACCAGAAGGCGACGAGCGTCGTGCAAAGCGGGCGCACCCGCGCCCAGCGGAAGGAAACGGTCGCTGTCATGGTGGAAATACCTGGCGTGATCGGGCGTCTGAGGCCTGCCGGGAGCAGGCAAGACCGAGAGATTACCGTGTTTTACAGGCGTAATGCGAGAGGCTGTTGCGTAGCCGGATGCGTCCGGAACGGCATTTTTGACAATTCAGTCGCGAAAAAATCATCGGAATTGCCTAAAGTATCGGAACGATTTGCCGCTAAGTTCGTGATGGGGCGGCATGGACGCGCCGCTAAAATGTGGCGCGGCTGCCCTGGTCCGTTCGATTACAAAGGTTTGATATGTCGACACCGCTGTTCGGAAAGTTGTTTGCGCAACCCGTTGCGATCGACCCTGGAACGGCGAGTACGCGGATTTATACGCACGAACGCGGTGTGGTGCTGAACCAGCCGTCGGTCGTCTGCTTCCGCAAGGCCGGCGCCGGGGCGACCGACGCGCGGCCGACGCTCGAGGCCGTCGGCGAGCTCGCGAAGGCGCTGCTCGGCCGCGAACCGGGGCATCTCGAAGCCGTGCGGCCGATGCGGCACGGCGTGATCGCCGACGCGCACGCGGCCGAGCAGATGATCCGCAGCTTCATCGACATGTCGCGCACGCGTTCGCGCTTCGGCCGCCGTGTCGAGGTCACGTTGTGCGTGCCGTCCGACGCCACGGCCGTCGAGCGCCGCGCGCTCCGCGAGGCTGCGTTCGCCGCGGGTGTATCGGAGGTCGAATTGATCGAGGAATCGCTGGCGGCCGGGCTCGGTGCGGGCCTGCCGGTGACTGAGCCGGTCGGCTCGATGGTCGTCGATATCGGCGGCGGGACGACCGAAGTCGCGGTCATCGCGCTCGGCGGCATCGTCTACCGCGAGGCGATTCGCGTGGGCGGCAACCAGTTCGACGCGGCGATCGTCAACCATGTGCGCAACCTGTATGGCGTGCTGCTCGGCGAACAGACGGCCGAGCACGTCAAGCAGACGATCGGCTCGGCCACCACCGCGGTGCCGCGCAGGTCGACGCGCGCGGTCGGGCGGGGTGTCGGCGACGGCCTGCCGCGCTCGATCGAGCTATCCAACCACGATGTGGCGGACGCGCTGGTCGCGCCGCTCAAGCAGGTGATCGGCGCGGTGAAGTCGGTGCTGGAGAACGCGCCGGCCGAGCTCGTGACCGACATCGCGAATCGCGGCGTGGTGCTGACGGGCGGCGGCGCGCTGCTCGCGGATTTCGAACGCCTGCTGTACGACGAGACGGGGCTCGTCGCCCGGATCGCCGACGAGCCGGCCACCTGCGCGGTGCGCGGCGCAGGCGAGGCGATGGGGCGGCTGACGATGTGCCAGGTCGACTGACCCGCGTCGTGCCGGGCCGTGCATCGCGGCGCGGCCATTCACACTCTTTCGATCTCCATATTGCGTCCCCGCTTTGCCGGGCACGCTGCTCCGGTTGCCTTGCCGGAAGGCCGGCTGCCGTCCGGCATCGGTCCATCGCGTGGACACCCGAACGCGCACCGTGCTAGCGTTACGCGCCCGTCCGGGGCCGGGCATGCCGCTACGCCCGACGACCTGAGAGACCGAAAACCTTGAAAAACCACACCAAACGGGGCTTGTTGGCCCGCATGGGCCGCCTGCTGGCCGCCGTCGCTTGCCTCTGGATCGTCGCGGCCGTGGCGCTCGTCGCGTACGGGATGCGGATGCCGAGCGAGCCGGCCGACGTCGCCGTGATCTTCGGCAACGCGCTCGACGAGGCCGGTGCGCCGAAGCCCGTGCTCGCCGCCAGGCTCGATGTGGGCGCGCGCTGCTACCGCACGGGGCAGTGTCCGGCGTTCCTCGTCAGCGGCGCGATCGACGGCCCCGGGCTGAACGAGGCGACCGCGATGCGCGACTATCTCGTGGCGCGTGGCGTGCCGGCCGACCGGATCACCGTCGACGACCAGGGCGACAACACGCTCGCGACTGCGCAGCACACCCTCGCGTACCTGCAGGCGCACCGCCAGTCGCGCGTGCTGATCGTCAGCCAGTATTACCACCTCGCACGGGCGCGCCTCGCGTTCGAGCGCGTCGGCATCGCGCGGGCGGACATCTCCGCCGCGTATCCGCGCCGCTTCCAGTTGCGCGATGTCTATTCGAGCTGGCGCGAAGTGCCGGCGTACGCGGTGTATGCGGTGCGGCTGTGGGTGAATCCCGATGCACGGCCGGTTTCGTTCCGGCCGATGCTTTATCTGATGAGCCTGTTTTCGTAACGAGGTGCGGGCCTTTCGCTCGATGCACGATGGACATCGAAAGGGTCGGGTAAATGCCAGACATGTTTCTTTTGTCTGACGAATGGCGGCGCACGGATTATCTGGTTTCGATATTTTCCCGCGGTACATATCTTGCGTTGCAACAAACGGCGACGATAATCGCACTGATATCAGTGTTTTCACGGATGTATCGATTCCATTGATTTTTGAGAAATATCAAATGGATTGACAAACGGCATGCGAAGTTACCTGTCTGAAGCGCTTCGATAAGTAAAAAATGCGCGCTTGCTGCACCCTGATCTGAAAGGGAAAAGATCGACTGGCAAAGCCTGTTCTTTTGATATAGCCTTGTCTGACAAAAAGCCGGGCGGTAATCAAATCAACCAGAAAATCGCTGCAGAAAAACAGGGGCCACCGACATGTCATTCGACTAGTTTCACGCCTGCCTTTCAGGGCCAAATAAAGATTCGTCCATGAATTAGCCGACGTCGCATCGCGACAGCCGGAGTGCACGCTTTTGTCCGCAGATTTTCTGCGGTCGATCGTTTCGTTTCACGGTAATGCCCATTCCAATAACGAGCCAATAACGAGGGAAAGCATGAATCTTGCGCGTTCGAAAAAAGCCGGCGAGCCGTTTCCGAAATTGCTGTTGCCGACGGGTGTTTTTCTGGCGCTGTCCGGCGCCGGTATCGTGCCCGCCTATGCGACCTGTTCCACGGCTGGCACCACGGTGACCTGTTCCGGGGTCGCCAACCCGCTGGCGCCGAACTACTCGAACAGCGCGAACAATATCCATGCGACCGTCAACGCCGGCGCGAGCGTTGGCGTGCTGCTCGGCGTCGGTGGCACCGCGATGTCGCTGACGGGCAACAATACCCAGCTGACCAACAACGGCACGATCGACCCGTCGGCGCTCGGCACCGGGCTCGGCGTGCTGTCGAGCGGCACGGTGATCGGCAACTCGGCGGCGAGCGCCGGCACCACCGTCATCAACAACGGCACGATGAACGGCTCGACCGGAGTCGCGATCAGCGGCGTGACGGGCATGGCGCTGTCGGTCCAGAACGGCACGGGCGGCACGTCGACGATCAACAACACCGGCACGATCGGCTCGAACCCGCTGGTCGGCGCGACCCTCACCGGCGCGGACGCGCCCGTGGTCGCCGCATACGGCGGCGCCACGGTCAACATGACGAACAGCGGGACGATCACGGGGCGTGTGTCGCTCGGTACGAACGGTACGCCGGGGGCGGGCAACTCGTTCGTCAACTCGGGCACGATCAACGGCAGCGTGTCGATGGGCGCGAACAGCACGAACTCGTTCACCGCGGTGACGGGCTCGTCGGTCAACACGGCGGGCGGCACCGGGGGCGCACTGAACATCACGGTTGGCCCGGTCACGCTCGGTGTCGCGGCGACGGGCACGGTCGATGGCGGCGCGGGCGGCGACAACACGCTCAAGCTGCAGCAGGGGGCCGGTGCGAACGGCACGATCGCGGCCAACAACTACATCAACTTCAATCACCTGAACGTCCAGAGCGGCAACTGGACGATCAACGGCGCGTCGACCGCGCAGGACGCGACGCTGGCGGGCGGCACCGCGATCATCAACAACAACGCGTCGCTCGGCACCGGCACCATCACGGCCACCGGCGGCGCGCTGCAGGCAGGTACCGCCGGGCTCAACGTCAGCAACGACGTGACGCTCAACGCGGGCGGGCTGACGGTGCAGGGCGCGACCGGGCTCACGCTGTCGGGCACGGTGTCGGGCGGCGGCGCGCTGACGAAGAACGACAGCGGCACGCTGACGCTGTCCGGCGCGAACAACTACACGGGCGGCACGAACCTGAACGCGGGCGGCATCGTCGTCGGCAACAACGCGTCGCTCGGCACCGGCGCGCTGAACGTCAACGGCTCGGCCACGCTCGATTCGAGTACGAACACGACGCTCAACAACACCGTCAATCTCGCCACAGGCACGACGCTGACGGTCGGCGGCAGCAACAATCTCGGGCTGGCCGGCAGCATCAACGGCAACGGCGGCCTCGTGAAGAACGGCGCGGCGACGCTGACGCTGAGCGGCGCGAACACCTACACCGGCGACACGACGATCAACAGCGGCACGCTCGCGCTGGGCGCGGGCGGGAGCCTGGCGGCGTCCGGCACGGTGAACCTGACCGGAGCGGGCGCGACGTTCGACATGAGCAACGCATCGGGCACGCAGACGGTCGGCGCGCTGGCGGGCTCGGCCGGCACGAACGTGAACCTCGGCGGCAATTCGCTGACGCTGAGCGGCAGCGGCAATGCGACGTACGCCGGCTCGATCGGCGGCACGGGCGGCGTCACGCTCGCAGGCACCGGTACGCAGACGCTGTCCGGCGCGAACACCTACACGGGCGGCACGAACCTGAACGGCGGCAACCTCGTCGTCGGCAGCAATACGTCGCTCGGCAGCGGCGCTGTGAACGTCAACGGTCCGGCGACGCTCGATGCGACCACCAACGTGTCGCTCGCGAACAATGTCAACGTCGCCACCGGCACGACGCTGACGTTCGGTGGCAGCACCAATCTCGGACTGAGCGGCACGGTCTCGGGCGGCGGCGGTCTCGTGAAGAACGGCGCGGCGACCGTGACGCTGTCCGGCGCAAACAACTACACCGGCGGCACGACGTTGAATGCCGGCGGCCTCGTGCTCGGCAACAACGCGGCGCTCGGCACCGGCGCGCTGACCGTCGGCGGCGCGGCGACGCTCGATACGAGCACGAACCTGTCGGTCAACAACGCAGTCAACCTCGCTACCGGTTCGACGCTGACACTGGGCGGCAGCAACGGCCTCACGCTGAACGGCGGCATCACTGGTGCGGGCGGTCTCGTGAAGGACGGTGCGGCGACGACGACGTTGACGGCCGCGAACACCTACACGGGCGGCACGACGGTCAACGCGGGCACGCTCGCGATCAGCGGGGGCGGTAGCCTGGCGGCGACCGGCGCGGTGAACCTGGCGGGTGCGGGTGCGACGCTCGACGTGAGTGCCGCGACCAATGCGCAGTCGATCGGCGCGCTGTCGGGTGTCGCCGGCTCGGCCGTGAACCTCGGCGGTAACGGACTGACACTGGGCGGGAGCGCCAGCGGCACCTTCAGCGGCGTGATCGGCGGCACCGGCGGCCTCACGCTGGCCGGCACCGGCACGCAGACGCTGAATGGCGCGAGCACCTACTCGGGCGGCACCAACCTGAACAGCGGCAGCAGCGTCGTGCTCGGCAACAACGGTGCGCTCGGCAGCGGCACGGTGAACGTCGCGGGCACCGCGACGCTCGACACCAACACGAGCGTGTCAGTTGCCAACGCGGTCAATCTCGGCAACGGTTCGACGCTGACGCTGGGTGGCAGCAATGCGCTCGCGTTGAGCGGCGGCATTTCCGGCGCGGGCGGTCTCGTGAAGAATGGCCCGGCGACCACGACGCTGAATGGCGCGAACACCTACACGGGCGGCACGACGATCAACGCGGGCACGCTGGCGGTGGGCGCGGGCGGCAGCCTGGCGTCGACGGGCGCTGTGAACGTGGCCGGTGCAGGCGCGACGCTCGACCTGAGCGGCGCGACGGGCCCGCAGACGATCGGCGTCCTGAACGGTGTCGCCGGCTCGGCCGTGAACCTGGGCGGGAACACGCTGGTGTACGGCGACAGCTCGAACGGGACATTCGCCGGCACGATCGCCGGTACGGGCGGGGTTTTCAAGCAAGGCAGCGGCACCGAAACGCTGACGGGCGTGAACACGTACACGGGCACGACGACGGTCGGCGGCGGCACGCTGGCGATCGGTGCGGGCGGCAGCATCGCGTCGTCCGGCACCGTGAATCTCGGCGCCGCGGGCACGACGCTCGACCTGAGCGGCGCGGGGGCGAACCAGACGATCGGCGCACTGACGGGCCTGGCCGGGTCGACGGTCGCGCTCGGCGGCAACGACCTCACTTTCGGCAGCACGGCGAACCAGACGTTTGCCGGCGCGATCACGGGCACGGGCGGCATCGTGAAGCAGGGCAGCGGCACCGAATCACTGACCGGCACGAACACGTACACGGGTGGCACGACGATCAACGGCGGCACGCTGGCGCTCGGAGCGGGCGGTTCGCTTGTGGCGACGGGTGCGCTGAACCTCGGTGCGTCGGGCGCGACATTCGACATCACCACGTCGGGAGCAGACCAGACGATCGGCGCATTGTCGGGCGTGAACGGATCGTTCGTGCGCATCGGCAGCCAGTCGCTGACGTTCGGCAACGGCACGAACCAGACCTTCGGCGGTGCGATCCAGGGCACCGGCGGAATCACGAAGCAGGGCAACGGCACCGAGACGCTGACGGGAGCGAACACCTTTACGGGCGATACGACGATCGCGGGCGGCACGCTGGCGATCGGTACGGGCGGCAGCCTTGCGTCGAGCAACGCTGTGAACCTGATGGGCACGGGTACGACGCTCGACATCGGCGCGGGCGGCAGCACGTCGATCGGCGCGCTGAACGGCGTGGCGACCTCGAACGTCACGCTCGGCAGCAATACGCTGACGCTGGGTAATGGCACGAACGGCACGTTCGGCGGCACGATTGCCGGTACAGGCGGGATCACGAAGCAGGGCAGCGGCACCGAGACGCTGACGGGCACGAACACGTACACGGGCACGACGACGATCAACGGCGGCACGCTCGCGATCGGCGTGAGTGGCAGCATTGCGTCGTCGGGTGGCGTGAATTTCGGCGTCGCGGGCACGACGCTCGATCTGAGTGGCGCCGGGGCGAACCAGACGGTCGGCGCACTGAGCGGCGTGGCCGGTTCGACGGTCGCGCTCGGCGGTAACGGCCTGACCTTCGGCACCACGGCGAGCCAGACATTCGCCGGCTCGATCACGGGTACAGGCGGCGTGACCAAGCAGGGCAGCGGCACCGAAACGCTGACGGGCACGAGCACGTATACGGGCGGCACGACGATCAACGGCGGCAAGCTGGCGCTCGGCGCGGGCGGTTCGCTCGCGGCAACGGGCTCGGTCAATCTCGGCACGCCCGGTGCCGCTTTCGACATCAGCACGGCAGGCGGAAACCAGACGATCGGTGCGCTGTCGGGCGTCGGCGGCACGTCCGTCTCGCTCGGCGCGAACACGCTCACGTTCGGCGATGCAACGAACCAGACGTTCGGCGGCGCGATCACGGGCACGGGCGGCATCGTGAAGCAGGGCAGCGGCACCGAAACGTTGACGGGTGCGAACACGTATACGGGCGGCACGACGATCGCCGGCGGCACGCTGGCGCTGGGCGTGGGTGGCTCGCTGGCGGCGACCGGGGCCGTCAACCTGTCGAGCGCGGGCGCTACGCTCGATATCAGCGGTTCGGGTGATTCCACGACCCAGACGATTGGCGCGCTGAGCGGAGTGGGCGGCTCGAAAATCGTCATCGGCCATCCGTTGCAGACGCTGAAGTTCGGCGACAGCACGAACCAGACGTTCGCCGGCACGATCAGCGGCGCGGGCGGGATCACGAAGCAGGGAAGCGGCACGACGACGCTGACGGGCGTGAACACGTACACGGGCAACACGGGGGTCGATGGCGGCACGCTGGCGATCGGTGCAGGCGGCAGGCTGACGACGACCGGCTTCATGGCCCTGGAAGGCCCGGGCGCGGTGCTCGATCTGAGCGCCGCGACGGGCACCCAGACGGTCGGCATGCTGACGGGCCACTCGGACACGAGTATCAAGCTGGGCAACAGCAACCTGATGATGGTCGGAACGGTCGGCGGCCAGGTCTACGCCGGCACGATCAGCGGTGCAGGCAGCCTGACGTTTGCCGCCACCGGCGCGCATAACCTGACGGGCGCGAACACGTACACTGGCGGCACGACGCTGAGCAGCGGCGCTCTCGGTGTCGGCAGCAATACGGCGCTCGGCACCGGTGCGCTGAACGTGACCGGTAACGCATCGTTCCTCGGGTTTCCCGGCGTAACCATCGCCAATCAGATCAACATCGCGTCCGGTGCAACGATGTCTACGAACGGCGGCACGACGCTGGCGGGCGCCATCACCGGTGCGGGGGGCGTCGAGGTGAGCGGCTTGGGGACGCTCACGCTGACGGGCGCGAACACGTATACGGGCGGAACAACGATCGACTCTGCGGCGCTGGCGCTCGGCGCGGGCGGCAGCCTCGCACCGACGGGGGCGATGACCCTCGCCGGCGGCGACACGGTGTTCGACCTGAGCGGCGCAACGGGAGCGCAGACGATCGGCGCGCTGTCGGGCGTGGCAGGCTCAAACGTGATTCTGGGGGCGAATACGCTCGCACTGCATGCCGGCGGGACGACATTTGCCGGCACGATCGCCGGTACGGGTGGTGTCACGGTGGCGAGCGGTTCACAGGTGCTCACCGGCAACAACACGTACACAGGCGTCACCACGATCGCGGCGGGCGGCACGTTGCAACTCGGCAATGGCGGCACGTCGGGCAGCATCGCCGGCAACGTCGCCAATGCAGGCGCGCTCGTCTTCAACCGCTCGGACAACACGTCGTTCGGCGGCGCGATCTCCGGCGCGGGTTCGCTGACACAGGCCGGCAGCGGGCAACTGACGTTGACGGGCACCAGCACGCTGAGCGGCCCGACCACGGTCAGCGCGGGCACGCTCGCCGTCAACGGGTCGCTCAGCCAGTCGACCGTGACCGTGCAGAACGGTGCGACGGTCACGGGTACCGGCACGATCGGCGGCCTCGTGGTGCAGGGCGGCGCGACGGCGGCCGCGTCGCAGCCGGGC
>NZ_JAAGPB010000364.1:0-234 GCF_017104585.1 Burkholderia sp. Ac-20392 | reverse complement strand
TCTGATCAAGTACGAGTGCAGATGTGTAGAGCTCTCACTTTGTATCGATGAGTCTCACATATGTGCACTTCTCACCGACCATCAACATCTACACATGAGTGGCACTGTCCACGGTAATACTCGTGATGAGTAGTGCACACAATACATTGTACACACGTAATTATGTCTACTATATTATATGTTTGATTATACTAGTTGCGATCATCGTATTTGTATATTTTTTTTTTTTTTTTA
>NZ_JAAGPB010000363.1:0-8765 GCF_017104585.1 Burkholderia sp. Ac-20392 | reverse complement strand
CACCGCAGACGGGCTACGAAGTGTCGATCGCGGGCACGGCCACGGTGATGGGCGGCACGAGCGCGGTCGCACCGCTGTGGGCCGCGCTGATCGCGCGGATCAATGCGGCGGCGGGTGGTGCGACCGCCGGCTGGGTCAACCCGGTGCTCTACAAGAATCCGGGCGCGCTGCGCGACATCACGCAGGGCTCGAACGGCACGTATGCGGCCGCGCAGGGCTGGGATGCGTGCACGGGCCTCGGCAGCCCGAACGGCGCGCAGCTCGCCGCGATCCTGACGCGCAAGCCGTCGAGCTGACGGCGGCGGTACACGGCTTTCCGTATGGCGCGGGCTTCCTGTCCGCGCCTTTTTCTCACCTCCAGGAGCAGCACGATGGGCATCGATTCCGCATCCTCCGGCGGCGTGTATCCGCTGCATCACGGCGACCACAATTCGCATGGCGTGCCGCCGACCGTCAACCCGGTCGCGCTCAGCCACGGCCGCGACCAGCCGTTCTTCGATCCGGTCGCGTACGGCAACGGCCCCGACGATTCGGTGACCGACACGACCGAGGCGGCCGCGATCACGCATCACACGATCCTGATCGACGGGAAGCGCATCGCCTACACGGCGACGGCCGGCCACCTCGTGACGGTCGACCCGAGTAGTTCGCAGCCGGCCGCGAAGCTTTTCTACGTCGCGTTCACGGCTGATGGCGCGAAGGAAGAAACGCGGCCCGTGACGTTCTTCTATAACGGCGGGCCGGGCTCGTCGTCGGTGTTCGTGCTGCTGGGTTCGTTCGCGCCGAAGCGCATCAAGACGTCGATGCCGGGCTTCACGCCGCCCGCGCCGTACCAGATGGAAGACAACCCGGACAGCATGATCGACCACAGCGACCTGGTGTTCATCAACCCGGTCGGCACCGGCTATTCGGCAGCGGTCGCGCCGAACAAGAATCGCAACTTCTGGGGCGTCGACCAGGATGCGGATTCGCTGAAGCAGTTCATCAAGCGCTACCTGACGAAGAACAACCGCTGGAATTCGCCGAAGTACCTGTTCGGCGAATCGTACGGCACGGCACGCAGCTGCGTGCTCGCGTACAAGCTGCACGAGGATGGTGTCGACCTGAACGGCGTCACGCTGCAATCGTCGATCCTCGACTACCGGCAGGCCGGCAACCCGGTCGGCGCGCTGCCGACCGCGGCGGCCGATGCGTGGTATCACAAGAAACTCGGCGTCACGCCGGCGCCGACCGATCTCGGCGCGTTCGTCGAGGAAGTCGCGCAGTTCGCGCGCACCGACTACCTGAATGCGTTGCGCACGGTCCCGCATGCGGACCCGGCCGCCGTGCAGAAGCTGTCGCAATACACGGGCATCGATACGGCGACGCTGCAATCGTGGAGTCTCAACATCGCCGGCTACGACACGCGCGGCAATTCGCTGTTCCTGACGACGCTGCTGCATGCGCAGGGGCTCGCGCTCGGTTCGTACGACGGTCGCGTGACCGGGATCTCGTCGGGCATCGCCGGCAAGATCGACCCGAACTCGGGCGGCAACGATCCGACGATGACGGCCGTGACGGGCGTCTATACGGCGATGTGGAACAGCTACCTGAACGAGCAGCTGAAGTTCACGTCGAATTCCGCGTTCACCGACCTGAACGACCAGGCGTTCCAGAACTGGGATTTCAGCCACATCGACCCGACCGGCGCGCAGCAGGGCATCGATGCGCAGGGGAACGTGATCCTCTACACGGCCGGCGATCTCGCCGCGGTGATGGCGTTGAACGTCGACCTGAAGGTGCTGTCGGCGAACGGCTTCTACGATTTCGTCACGCCGTTCTACCAGACCGTGATCGACCTGCAGCAGATGCCGCTCGAGGATCAGAAGGTGCGACAGAACCTGTCCGCGCGTTTCTATCCGTCGGGGCACATGGTGTATCTCGACGGCGGTTCGCGCACCGCGCTCAAGCGCGATCTCGCGACGATGTACGACGCGACGGTCAGCGATACCGGCGCGCGGATGCGGATTCGTGCGCTGCAGGCGACGAAGACGGGCGGGCACGCGTAGCGTTGCCCGTCGGCAGGACGCCGTGCGCAGCCGTTGCGGTGCGCGCGGCGTTTTTTTCAGTCTGGGCGACCGGCTTACGCGGTCGGCCAGTCGAACATCGTGTACGGCAGCGCGCGCTTGTGGCGCGACGCGTCGTAGAAGCGCAGCACCGTCTCGTACACGTGGTCGCTCACCGGCTTGCCTTCGAGGAAATCGTCGATCTCGTCGTAGCTCACGCCGTACGCGTGCTCGTCGGGGCGCAGCGGGCGCAGTTCCTCGAGGTCGGCCGTCGGCACTTTCATCACGATCAGCTCCTCGCCGCCGAGCGCACGGGCCACCGCGCGCACGCGCCGCTTGTTCAGCCCCGCGAGCGGCAGGATGTCCGCGCCGCCGTCACCGAACTTCGTGAAGAAACCCATCAGCGACTCGGCCGCATGATCGGTGCCGATCACGATGCCGCGCCGCGCGCCGGCCACCGCGTACTGCGCGATCATGCGCTCGCGCGCCTTGATGTTGCCGTGCACGAAATCCTGCTGCGCCGGCGTCTCGAACGCATGGCCGGACGCGGCCAGTGCGCCGAGCATCGCGTCGGCGGCCGGCTTCACGTTGACGGTCAGCTCCTCGTCCGCGCGGACGAACGCGAGCGCGCGCTGCGCATCGGCTTCGTCGTTCTGCACGCCGTTCGGCAAACGCATTGCGACGAAGCGGGCATCGTAGCCGTCGGCGCGCAGCTTTTCGACCGACAGTTGCGCGAGCCGGCCGGCCGTCGACGAATCGACGCCGCCGCTGATGCCGAGCACGTAGGTCCGCAGG
Organism: Burkholderia sp. Ac-20392; assembly: GCF_017104585.1. Taxonomy (NCBI): domain Bacteria; kingdom Pseudomonadati; phylum Pseudomonadota; class Betaproteobacteria; order Burkholderiales; family Burkholderiaceae; genus Burkholderia; species Burkholderia sp. Ac-20392. The sequence continues at coordinate 5,925 of NZ_JAAGPB010000363.1, read as the reverse complement.
CCGGTCGAACGAAGGTATTGCGCGAGGAATTCGACGCGGCGGGCAATCTCGGCCTCGGCGTCGAATTGCGACGCAACGTTCAGTTCGGCAATGATCGCGCGTTGGCGGCTGGCGTAATCGGCGGATGTCATGAAGGGAGTTCCGGAACGAAATCAAGGCGCCCATCATAAGCGCAATCGCCGCGCGGTGCCGCGCCGGGCGTGCGATCCGGCGATTTCGCGTTGCTTCGGCGAGACGGGCTGCCTCGCCGTGGTGCATGGTGCGCCGGGCGGGTGCAACGATGCCGCTTGACGGGCGTTCGCGCGGTCGGTATGCGATGCGCGTGGCGGCCGGCGTGCCTGCAGTTGCACGACCGCGCACACGGGCGGGCGCGTCAGCGCCGCGCGAGCACGACGCCCACCAGCGCGAGCGCGAAGCCGGCGAGCTGGATCGCCGCGAGCGTTTCGCCGAACAGCCAGTAGCCCTGCAGCGCGGCGAGCGGCGGCGCGAGGAACAGCAGCGACGTCGCGCGCGCGGCGTTGCCGCGCCGCAGCATCCACATCAGCATCGTGACCGCGCCGCCGGACAGGAACACGACGCCCCACACGAGCGACACCCACAGCGCCGGCGCGCCGATCCAGCGCGTCTCGTGCAGCAGCGCGACGAAGAGGGCCGCGACGATCGCCGCACCGAAGTTCTGGATGGCAACCGCCGTGCGCAGGTCGCTCTGCGCGAGCTTGCCTTTCTGGTACAGCGAGCCGGCGGTGATCGACCCGACCGCGAGTACCGACACGCCGACGACGAGCCATGCGGGCGCGGCGCCCGGCGGCGGCGCGACGCCGCCCATGACCTTCGGCGCCAGCACGAGCGCGACGCCAGCGAGCCCGAGCGCCATCCCGAACCAGCCGCGCGCGGGCAGGCGCTCGTTGAACAGCGGGACGGCGAGCACGGCGGTGGCGAGCGGCTGCAGTGCGCCGAGCAGCGCCATGACGCCGGCGTTCAGCCCTTGCGCGACGGCCCAGTAGCTCGCGCCGAGATAGACGCCCTGTAGCAGCGCGCCTGCGATCAGGTGGCGCGGCCATTCGCGGCGGGCCGGCCACGGCGCGCGCGAGACGAGCGCCACCGCGCCGAACAGCGCGGCCGTGCCGGCGAAACGGGCGAGCAGGAACAGGTTGGGATCGGCGTAGGGCTTGATTGCCCGCGCAACGATGAAGCCGGTGGACCAGAGTGCGACGAAAGCGGCGGCGACGATCGAGGTCAGCATGCGTGGCGGGCCGCGAGGCGGCCGGACAGAATCGTAAAGTCGGCCAGTATCGCGGGAAGCGATGCGGGCGTCTTGTCGAATCCTGCACTCATGCTGCGTGCCGCGCAGGCGGCCGTCGGTGCGGGCGGGGAGGTGCCGGGGGACGAGAGGCGCCGCCCCGGATGCGGAGCGGGCGAGCGTGAAGCCGCGGCGATCAGTCGATCGAGAACGTGTCGAGCGGCTGGTTGGCGCGTGCGTCGGTCGCGAAGCGCGCGGCGAGCTGTTCGTAGAGCCGGCGGGCCTCGTCGAGCGTCAGGTCGATCCAGTACGGATCGCCGGCCGCGTCGTTGAGACGTTCGGGCGGAAACTGGATTTCGATCACACTGCCTTTGCGATACATGGCGCGAGCCCCTTTGCTTGGTCTGTCGTTCGGCGAAGCGCAAAGTGTAGCAACCGGCGCCGCGCCGATTCGCGCGCGTCAGGCAATTCAGAATTTCGCTTTCGTGAAACGCGGCCTGGCGGGTTTCCCGGCGCAGTCAAATGCCGGTCAAACGGCCGTAATACAATGGACAGCTTACCCATTACCAGTCGCCTTGGGCGCACACGCGATGCTGGCGGAACAACGTCATCAATTCATCCTGTCGGAACTCGGACGGTCGGGCGCATTGTCGGTCGCGGAACTCGTCCGCTCGCTCGACGTGTCGCGCGAGACCGTGCGGCGCGACCTGAACGCACTGGCCGCACGCGGCCTGCTCGTGATGACGCACGGCGGCGCGCTGGCCGCGGATCGCCGCGAGCCGAGCCTGTCCGAGCGCGAAGCCGCGAATGCGGAAGCGAAGCGCACGATCGGGCGGCGCGCCGCCGAGTTCGTGCCCGACGATGCCTCGGTGCTGATCGATTCGGGCAGCACGCCGCACGCGGTAGCGCTCGCGCTCGCCGACCGGCACCGGCTGTCGATCTACACGAACGACTGGCGCACCGCGTTCGTGCTCGCGCGGCGCAACGGCAACCGCGTGACGCTGCTGGGCGGTGAGCTGTCCGACGACGAGGACGCCACCTTCGGGCTCGACACGATCCAGCAGCTTGCGCAGTACCACGTCGATTTCGCGTTCGTCGGCGCCGGCGGCATCACGCCCGACGGTGAATGCACCGACTACTCGCGGCTCGCGGCCGAGGTGCGCAGCCGGATGATCGCGGCGGCCGGCACCGCGATGATCGTCGCCGACCATTCGAAATTCGGCCGCGTGACGCCGGTGCGGATCAACGGCACCGCGGCGGCCCGCTATCTCGTGACCGAACGCACGCCCGACAAGGCCGTGCGCCGTGCGTTGACCGCACGCGGGATCGAACTGCTCGTGTGCGACTGACGCGCGTCCGACATACAAGGTTCATCGAACCGTCATTCCCAGGGAAGAACCGCCGTCAAGACTGACCCATTCACCTCGACCGGCCGCAAGGCCAGGGAGCAACGAATGACCGTCAGCGTGCGCAGCTATCTTTCCCCTACCCTGGTTCTGCTGGCCTTCGACTGGCCCGATGCGGCGTCGCGGTCCGATTTCCTCGGTTTCGCGATCCAGCGCACGCCGGGCTTCTGGTCGGCCGACGGCAAGACGCGCGCGCCGAACAGCTGGCTGCCGAACCGCCTGACGTTCGACGGCCCGGCCGCGCACACGCAGGGCGATGCGCCGACTGACCAGGCGCCGATCCAGAAATTCATGTGGTGGGACGCGCGCATCGATCCGCAGGATCGCGGCGCGTCATTCCGCTATGACGTGTATCCGGTCGTCGGCACGCCGGCGAACCTGCAGGTGCTCGACGCGCAAGCCGGCGTGTGCGACGTCGTGCTGCCCGCGCATATCGAGGACGGCATCGGCACGTGGTTCAATCGCGCGGTGGTCAGCTCGCAGGCTTTCGCGAAGCAGGTCGCGGCGCTGGGCCTCGCGCCGAATGCGGCGCCAAGTGCCGCGCAGGCGCTGAAGCTGCGCACGTGGCTCGCGAACGACATGGAGCAGGTGTTCGCGGAGATGCTCGACCCGGCCTCGCGCGCGGCGTCGGCCGTCTATCACCTGACCGACACGCTGTGGGCGCTGCCCGCGTTCGAAGCGTTCGGACGCCAGCACGGCGAAGCGTCGCTCGCGATCGTCTACGACGCGCACACGACGGCGCGCAAGGGCAAGCCGCCGCTGCCGTCGCCGAACCAGCCGGCCGTCGATGCGCTGCAGGGTCTTGCGACGCTCGCGCCGCGCGACAAGACGCACATCATGCACGACAAGTTCATCGTGACCGATGCGTCGTCGAATGCGGTGCCCTCACGCGTGCTGACCGGTTCCGCGAACTTCACGACCGAGGGGCTGACGGAGCAGGCGAACGTGCTGCACGCGTTCGACTCGCCCGCGCTCGCCGCGCTGTACAACGATCGTGCGCATGCGCTGGCCGGGAATCCGTCGATCGCGGAGACGGCGAAGCTGTCGCCGGGCTGGTCGGAACCGATGACGATCGGCAGTGCGCAGGTGCGGCTCGCGTTTTCGCCGGAACCGGCCGGGCAGCGCACCGAGATCGACACGATCGTCGCCGCGATCGCGGCCGCGAAGCATTCGGTGTCGTTCTGCCTGTTCATGCCGACCGACGCGGCGCTGCGCGACGCGTGCTTCGCGGCTGGCGACCGCGGGCTGATGATGTTCGGGCTGGTGAACAAGATCAACGTCGGCAGTGCGACGAAGGCCGATGCCGAGCAGCAGGCCGGCCAGACGCTCGATGCAGCGACGCTCGCGAACCTCGAGCTGTACCACCGCAGTCGCGACAACCACGACGTGATCGATGCCGCGTATTTCTCGCCGGCCACCGTGCCGCAGGGTTTCGAGCCGGAATTGCGGTTGTTTCCGGGGGAGCCGGCACCGGCCTTTCCGCCCGTCGTGATCCATCACAAGTTCATCGTGATCGATGCGGAGGGCGCGAATCCGGTCGTCTATACGGGTTCGGCGAACATGAGCCGCAATTCCGAGCAGTACAACGACGAGAACCTGCTCGAGATCCGCGACCAGCGGATCGCGGCGATCTATCTTGCGGAATTCCTGCGGCTGTACGAGCACTACCGCGCGCGGGCATTGACGATCAATGCGAAACAGCGCGGCACGGACGGGGGCACGGGCGCGCATGCGCGGCTCGCGCTTGCGCCCGATTCGAGCTGGGCGAAGAAGTATTACGTGGCGGGAAGCCCGGAAGCGAAAGCACGGATCGCACTGGCGTCGACCGCGCCGACGGACTGACGCACGAGAGAACGACGGGCGCGGATGTCGCGCGCCCGGCGTGAGTCTGGCAGGGAAACCGGTTGCCGCCGCTTATGCAGCGACGTAGCGCAGCACGGCGTCGGCGATCGTGTCGCGGTGCCGCGCACGCAGGCGCGGTGCCGACGGATCGCGGCCGAATGCGGCGCCGAACGTGTAGCGGTTCGACACGCGGTGGAAGCAGAACGAGCTGATCAGCAGGTGCAGGTCGAACGCGTCGATGTCCTTGCGGAACGCACCGCTCGCCGCGCCACGCTCGACCAGTTCCTCTAGCGTCTTGATGATGCTGACGTTGCGGTTCTTGAACGACTTGAGCTGTTCGAGATACTTCGCGCCGTGGATGTTCTCGATCGACACGAGGCGGACGAAGTCGCGATGCTTGTCGTGATAGTCGAACGTGAATTCGACGAGGCGGCGCATGCCTTCGCGCGGCTCCATGTCGCCGACGTGCAGTTCCTGCTCGAGCGCGCGGATGTCGCCGTACACCTTCTCCAGCACGGCCTCGTACAAGCCTTCCTTGCTTTCGAAGTAGTAGTAGAGCATCCGCTTCGTCGTGTTCGTGCGCTCGGCGATGGCATCGACGCGCGCACCGGCGAGGCCCATCGCGGAGAATTCCTGCGTGGCGACGTCGAGGATGTTGCGCTTGGTTTGCTCGGGATCGTATTTGCGCCGCGCATCGGACGGAAGCGCGCGGGTGTCGGACGTGGCGGCCTTGCTTCCTGCTTTCATGTGACTTTATTGTGGCTTCGGCGGCTTGGAAAAGGCATTCTAGCATGCGGGAAATCCCCGCCCGGCCGACCTTCCGCTCTAATCGGCAGGGCGGTTTCGGCCGCCGTGGCCGCCGCTCAGCGGCGGCAGGACGCGAGCGCGTCGCGGGCCTGGTACGCCGTGTACGTGAGCTGCGCGGCAGCGAGGCCCGCCAGCCCGAACGTGCGCGTGAGCCCGAACGCGTTGAAGCCTTCCGGCACCGGCCGGCCTTCGGCCAGCGTGGCCGCGAGCACTTCGCCGGCCACCGTGGTCGGCGCCATCCCGTGGCCGCCGAACGCGATCGCGTGCCACACGCCGTCCGCGTCGCGGCCGATCTGCGGCATCTTGTGCCGCGCGTAGCTCATCAACCCGCCCCATGCGTAATCGACCTTCACGCCTTCCAGTTGCGGATACACGCGCAGCAGGTCGCGCCGCAGCAGGCGCGCGATCGCGTCGGGGCCGCGGTCGAGCACGGAGATCCGGCCGCCCCACAGGATGCGCGTGTCCTTCAGCGGACGGTAATAGTCGAATGCGAAACGCGTGTCGTAGATCGCGTACGGCGCGTCGATCGCGTCGGGCAGGCGCGCGCCGAGCGGTTCGGTCGCGATCACGTAGGTCGCGATCGGCAGCACCGCGCGCTCGATGCGCGGCGACACGCCGCGCATCGAGCGA
>NZ_JAAGPB010000362.1:0-238 GCF_017104585.1 Burkholderia sp. Ac-20392 | reverse complement strand
GACTGACATGAGAATGTGTGGTGATGTTAGAATGAAGTAATGGTATAAAGTGAAGACAGGACGGACACGTGACGTAAGAGTTGTGAAATGAGAACGAGAGAGTGAGTTGTATCAATAATAATTAGAATGAGCGAGTAAGGATAAGCGATGAGGACGGAGGAAAGAAAGATATCAGCAGCAGTAGAAATAATGGGAAGAAATGGGGGTGGGGGGGGGGGGGGGTGGTTTTTTTTTTTTC
>NZ_JAAGPB010000361.1:0-8768 GCF_017104585.1 Burkholderia sp. Ac-20392 | reverse complement strand
GCCGTTCTTGCCGGCTGGAGCTGGATCGGCGACACAGCCGGCAAGTACGGCCAGGACTACACGCTGCGCGCGTACGCGGCCTACACGCAGTTCGGCACCGCGACGCGCGACGACGAAACGCTCGCGGTCGTGCGCGTCGACAGCGACGGCCATCCGCTGAACGGCGCGAACCGCTACGTGCTGCATTTCGCGCCGGGCGCGCTGCCGCCGGCGCGTGCGTTCTGGACGCTGACACCCTATTCGACGAACGGCGCGCTGCCCGACGTCGGGTCGGCGCGCCGCTCGCTCGGCGATCGCGACCGCCTGCGCCGCAACCACGACGGCTCGATCGACATCGCCGTGTCGGCATCGCCGGGCGGCACGCATGCGGCCAACTGGCTGCCGGCGCCGCGCACTGATTTCGCACTCGCATTGCGCCTGTACGTACCGAAGCCGCAGGCGAGCGACGGGTCGTGGATGCCGCCCGTCGTCGTCCGGAAATGAACGGATGACCGGCGGCGCTGTCCGACCGGCGGGCGCGACGGCGCCCGAACCCCGTACCGTCACCTCCTGAGCCTATACTTTCGGGATAGCGTGCGCGGCCGCCCGGTTGTCCGGTGCGGCCCGGCACCCCATCCCGAGGCATTCAAGCATGGCAAGCGCAGACAAAGAAACCGTATCCTCGACCCTCCATGCCCTCGGTGGCGTTGCACGCTCGCGCCGGACCCGGCGCATCGGCATCGGCCTGCTGATCTTCATCGTTTTATTCGGACTGCTCGGGTTCTTCGCGGCGCCGCCGCTGATCCGCCATATCGCCGAACAGCAGTTGAGCAAGCAGCTCGACCGGCCGGCCACGATCCAGCGCATCGCGCTGAACCCGTACACGCTGAACCTCGAAGCCGACGGCATCCATCTCGGCGACAAAGGCGGGCAGGGCGACTTCATCGACATCGCGAAGCTCGTCGTGCGGCCGTCGTGGTCGTCGCTGTTCCGCGGCGCGCCGATCGTCAATGAAGTCCGCCTCGACTCGCCGCGCTTTCATATCGTCCGCTACGACGCGCAGCGCTTCAACTTCACCGACCTGATCGAGAAGTTCTCGACGCCGTCGCCCAAACCCGAAAGCAAGCCGACGCAGTTCTCGGTGTCGAACATCCAGGTCAACAACGGCCGGATCGATTTCGACGACCGTCTGCTGAACGAAAAGCACGTCGTCGACAACTGGACGCTCGGCATTCCGTATATCGCGACGCTGGCCTCGAAGACCGACATCTTCGTCCAGCCGAAGCTGCGCGCGCGCTTCGACGGCAGCCCGATCGCGATCGACGGCAAGACCAAGCCGTTCGCGCAGTCGCGCGAATCGGAGATCGCACTGAAATTCGACGGCCTCGACGTGCCGAAGCTGATCTCGTACGTGCCGGCGAAACTGCCGGTGGCCGTGACGAGCGGCCTGCTGAGCAGCGACCTCAAGGTCAATTTCGTGATGAGCGGCGAGACGCCCGCGCTGCGCGTATCGGGCACCGTCGACCTGAACGACGCGAAGGTGACGGACCACGCGTCCGCGCCGCTGTTCGCCGCGCGCGGCGTGCACGTCGCGGCGGCCAGCCTCGAGCCGCTGCGCAACGCGATGCACTTCGACGAGATCCGGATCGACCAGCCGGTGGTCGACCTGTCGCGCGACAAGCAGGGCGTGCTGAACGTCGAGAAGCTCGCCGCACAGCCGGCAACCGCATCGAAGGCCGCCGAAGGCAAGCCGACGGCGTCGGGCGCCGCGGCCGCTTCCGCCGCTGCCGAAGCCACCGCCAGCGGCGCCAAGGCCGAAGCCGACGCGAAGGAGGCGCCGCCGCTCGACCTGACGATCCGCCATTTCGCGATCGACGGCGGCACGGTCAACGTCGACGACCGCGTGCCGGCGACGCCGACCGCGCTGTCGCTCACGAAGCTCGCCGCGACGCTCGACGGCTTCTCGATGCAGGGCAAGACGCCCGCGAAATACACGCTGTCGACGTCGCTGTCGCGCGGCGGCGACGTGACCGCCGAAGGCACGTTCAATCTCGCGGAGAAGCAGGTCGAGAGCAAGCTGACGGTCGCCGCACTCGCGCTGCCGGCGCTGCAGCCGTACCTCGGCGAGGCGACGCGTGCGCGCGTGCTCGACGGCACGCTCGGCGCGACCGTCAACGCGAAGGCCGACTGGGGCAAGACGCCGCTCGCCGCGCAGGTCGCCGACAGCACGGTCAGCCTGAAGTCGCTGAAGATCGCGACGCCCGACGCGAAGGCCCCCGCGATCGTGCTGCCCGACGCGAGCGCGAAGATCGCGAAGGTCGACGTGGCCACGCGCACCGCGGAGATCGGGAGCGTCGACGTCAGCGGGCTCGCGCTCGACGTGCAGCGCCTGAAGGACGGCAAGATCGACCTCGCGGCGCTGGCCGAACCCGCGCAGGCGTCGGTGCCGAAGCGCACGGTCGCGCGCAAGGCCGAGGCCGCAGCACCGTCGTGGCATTACCGGATCGATGCGTTGAACGTGAAGGAATCGTCCGCGAACTTTACCGACCTGACGACGCCGCGCCCGGTGAAGCTGGCGATCAAGCCGCTGGACCTGTCGGTGCAGAAGATCAGCGACGACATGACGAAGCCGCTGCCGGTGCAGCTGAAGGCGACGCTGAACCGCAAGGGCTCGCTGAACGTGACGGGCGACGTGACCGCGCAGCCGCTGAAGCTCGGCCTGAAGATCAACGGCAACCGCCTCGACGCGGCCGCGTTCGAGCCGTACTTCGGCAGCGCGCTGAACGCGACGATCGCAAGCGCCTTGCTCAACGCGCAGGGCAACCTGACGTTCGCGCAGGTGAAGGACGCGCCGCGTGCGACCTATCGCGGCGACGTCGCGCTCGTCGACGTGCGGATGCTCGACAAGGCGACCTCCGACCCGTTCGCGGGCTGGCGCTCGCTCGCACTGACGAACCTGAAGGCGAACTACGACGAGAAGGGCACCGACGTCGATGCCGCGCGCGTGACGTTCTCGAACTTCTACGGCCGCGTGCTGCTCGACGCGCAAGGGCGCCTGAACCTGAAGGACGTGGTCGCGAAGCAATCGGGCCCCGCGCAATCGCTCACGCGTGACGCGAGCAAGGGCGAGCCGGTGCCGCTGTCGCCGCAGGCCGCATCGGCGCCGGCAGTCGCACCGCAAGCGTCCGCGCCGGCCGCCGCATCGGCGACGGTCGTCGTGAAGGCCGCGACGCCGCCGCAGAACCCGGTGCGCATGCACTTCGGCGAGTTGCTGCTGCAGAACGGCCGCGTCACGTACACCGACAACTTCATCAAGCCGAACTACACGGCGAACCTCGTCGCGATCAAGGGCACGGTCGGCGCGTTCGGCACGGATTCGACGACGTCCGCGCCGGTCGACGTCGCCGCGAACCTCGCGGGCAACGGGCCGATTTCGATCAAGGGTTCGGTGAACCCGCTGATCGACAAGCCGGCGCTGGACCTCACCGCGACCGCGCACGACATCGAGCTGACCAACCTGACGCCGTACTCGGCGAAGTACGCGGGCTACCCGATCACGAAGGGCAAGCTCAACGTCGACCTGCATTACGCGCTCGAGAACGACCAGTTGAAGGCGAACAACCACATCTTCATCGACCAGCTCACGTTCGGCGACCATGTGGAGAACGACACGGCGACCAAGCTGCCGGTGAAACTCGCGATCTCGCTGCTGAAGAACACGCGCGGCCAGATCGACGTGAACCTGCCGGTGTCGGGCTCGCTGTCGAATCCGGAGTTCAGCGTCGGCGGGCTGATCTGGCGCGCGGTGCTGAACCTGATCGCGAAGGCCGTCACGTCGCCGTTCTCGCTGCTCGCGCACGCGTTCGGCAGCGGTGGCGAGGATCTCGGCTACGTCGAATTCGCGCCGGGCTCGTACCAGCTCGACGACGCGCAGCAGAAGAAGCTCGACACCGTCGTGAAGATGCTGACCGAGAAGCCGTCGATCCGCCTCGACCTGATCGGCCGCGTCGATCCGACCAAGGACACGTCGGGGCTCGGCGATGCGTACGTCGATCGGCTGGTGCGCCAGCAGAAGCTGAAGGACGTGGTCGGGCAGGGCGAGAGCATCGACCCGATGTCGGTGAAGGTCGAGCCGGCCGAGTACAGCAAGTACCTGACGCGCGCGTACAAGGCGGCCGACTTCAAGAAGCCGCGCAACCTGATCGGCCTGCAGAAGTCGCTGCCCGACGCCGACATGAAGAAGGCGCTCGCCGAACATGCGCCGGCCGACGACAACGCGCTGCGTGCGCTCGCGCAGCAGCGCGCGCAGGCGGTGCGCCAGTACCTCGACGGGAAGATCGATTCGAGCCGCGTGTTCGTCGTCGCGCCGAAGCTCGATGCGAAGGGCATCGACGACAAGGGCGCGACCACCCGCGTCGACTTCGGCCTGCAGTAAGCAGGCTATCCGCTGCCGCTGCGTCCGTTCATCCGTTCGGGCGCGGCGGCGCGTTTCCTTCAGCGCGCGGCGATCGCCGGTTCTACGCGCTTGCCCAGCTCCTTCTTCGCGGCCAGCGGCAGACGCGCGTCGTCCCACTGCGCCAGCCATTCGACTTCCTTCGCCGTAAACACCTGTCCGTAGTTGCGCAACGCGTACTGCAACGCGTCGACGACGTGGTGGCGAATGATTTCGGGGGTGCGTGCATCGTCCAGCACGAACCGGAGGGCTTCCAGGGTCGACATACTCGTGCTCCGGGTCAGGGAAAACCCTTTATCACACGCCAATAGTCGCGCGCCAAGCCGGAAAAAAAATCGCGTGGCCGCGTTGCCGTGCGAACGTTTTGACCGATGCACCGACGTAGTGCCGGCAGGTGAGCGCGCATGTCGCAACGTGCGCCAGGTCACCGTGCTGTGCGACCGATTCGTGTCACTTGCGATTGGTTACGTTTGATAGAAAACAGAAAGCCCCGCTTCATGCGAGCGACCCACGGCGCGGCCATATTCTTGCGCGCCTGATGGCAAGTCACGCAGTTCAACGTCAATCGATGAGGTGGGGTGATCATGTCTTTCCTTGGTAAGCAGCGGAAGTTGGTGGCGATGGTGGCGGGCGCGCTGGCGCTCGCCGGCGCGGGTGCGCATGCGGCGCAGCAGGACGGCAACAGTCAGGGCGAGGACCGCGGCCACGCGAACCGCGTCGTGAAGCACGTGCTGCTGATCAGCGTCGACGGCCTGCACGAGCAGGATCTCGCGCGCTGCATCGGCGCGAACACGTGCCCGAACATCGCGGTGCTCGCGAAAAGCGGCGTGACGTACACGAATGCCTATACGCCTGGCCTGTCGGATTCGTTCCCGGGCCTCGCCGCGCTCGTGACGGGCGGCTCGCCGAAGACGGCCGGCCTGTTCTACGACGTGTCGTACGACCGCAACCTGTATGCGCCGGGCGATACGAGCTGTTCGGGCAAGCAGGGCTGGAACGTCGTGTTCGACGAAACGACCGGCATCGACGCCGAGAACGGCGGCGCGCTCGTTCACCTGAACGGCGGCGGCGCATTCAACCCGCAGGCGATCCCGAACGCGAAGGTCAACGGCAAGTGCGTGCCGATCTATCCGCACAACTACGTGAAGACCAACACCGTGTTCGAGGCCGTGAAGGCCGGCATCCCGAAGGCGACCACGGCGTGGGCCGACAAGCACGCATGGGGCTACGACTGGCTGAACGGGCCGTCGGGCACCGGCGTCGACGATCTCGCGCGCACCGAGATCAACTCGATCGACCCGGCCACGGGCACGAACTACACGGACGTCTATTCGCACACCGCGCGCTTCGACAACCTGCACGTGCAGGCGCTGATCAACCAGATCGGCGGCCGCGACTCGACGGGCACCAAGAGCGCGCCGGTGCCGACGCTGTTCGGCGCCGACTTCCAGACGCTCAGCGTCGCGCAGAAGGCGACGGTCGCGACGGGCGGCGGCTATCTCGATGCGAACTTCACGCCGAACGGGCAGGTCGCGAACGCGATCACGTACGTCGACAACTCGATCGGTTATATCGTCGCGGCGCTGAAGCAGGCGAACCTGTATTCGTCGACGGCCGTGATCGTCACGTCGAAGCATGGCCAGTCGCCGACCGATCACACGAAGCTCGTGAAGAACGGCGACACGCTGTCGAAGCTGCTCGAAACGAACAACTACCTCGACCCGAACGGCAACTTCGGCCAGAACAATACGAACACGGGCAACCTGAACGACGGCTCCGGCCTGGTCGACACGGGCTTCGTGCAGACCGACGACGTCGGCCTGATCTGGCTGCGCGACCGCAACCAGCGCACGGCCGTGGTGCAGACGCTGAAGGCGAACCTGGGCTGCAACGCGCCGGGGATCTGCGCGGACGGCTCGCAGGCGTACATCCTGTACGGCGCGGCGCTCGCCGAGCGCTTCGGCGATCCGGCCAACGGCCGCACGCCGGACATCATCGTCCAGCCGAATCCGGGCGTGATCTACACGTCGAGCACGAAGAAGGACGAGGAGCACGGCGGCAACGCGCCGGATGACAGCCACCTCGGCCTGCTCGTGTCGTATCCGGGCCTGCATCGCGCACGCACGGTGACCGACACGGTCGGCACGAAGCAGGTCGCGCCGACGATCCTCGGGCTGCTCGGCGCCGACCCGCGCCTGCTGCACGCGGTGGTCGCCGAGGGCACGGAAGTGCTGCCGGGGCTCGGTATCCGCCGCTGACGGCGACAGCCGGACGCCGCCACCCGGCGAGGTCCGGCAAGGCGGGGCGCGCGGCGGCGCGCGTCCCGTCGCATGACGCATGCGGGCCGGCTTACGCCGGCGCGCATTCGTCCAGCATCCATTCCCTGAAGTGCCGCAATGCTTCGCTCGTATCGAGGCGCTCCGGCGCGTAGCACAGGTAGTGCCCCTGCGCGTCGACCTCGACGGGCGCGTCGAACGGTTCGACGAGCGTGCCGGCCGCGAGATTGTCCGCGATCAGGAAACGCGGCACGAGCGCGAGCCCGAGGCCCGCCTGCGCGGCCTGGATCAGCACCGAATACTGCTCGAAGCGCGGCCCGGCAAGCGCGTTCATCTGCGTCGCGCGATGGCGTTCCGCCCACGCGGACCACGCGATTTCCGCCTGTTCGTGCACGAGGCGCGGCGCCGCGACGGCGTCGGCGGGGGTGCGCAACGCGTGCCGCTCGCCGAATTCACGCGTACAGACCGGCACGAAGGTCCGGCCGTCCAGGTAATCGCTTCGCACCCCTTCCCATGCGCCGTCGCCATAGCGGATCGCCGCGTCGAGTCCGAACGGAAAGATGTCGCCGTGCGCGAGATGGCGGCGAAAGCTCAACGTGACGCCCGGCGCGACGGCGAGGAAGCGCGAGAGCCGCGGCACGAGCCACTTGGTCGTAAACGTCGGCACGCTGGCGATCGTCAGCAGGTCGCCGTTTTCGCGTGCGCTCAGCAGTTCGATCGACGCGTTGCCGATCTCGCGCAGCGGGCCGGCGACGCGTGCGTGGTACACCTGCCCGGCACGCGTGAGCACGAGGCTGCGCCCCTCGCGCACGAACAGCTTCACGCCGAACAGTGCCTCGAGATTCGCGATCTGCCGGCTGACCGCGCTGGGCGTCAGGCCCAGTTCGCGGGCCGCGTAGGAGAAATTCAGGTACTTCGCAGAACAGGTGAATGCGTGCAGTTCCGAGACGTTCGGATACAGGTGCTTCATCGCGACTATTCCTTCGGCGCACAGATCGATGCGGGCTTTGTACGTTTTTTTCATGACGATGCCATGTCGGATCCGCACACTGCGGCCATCCAGAAAACGCGTGACAGCCCCGCCCGGCGGGCATTGCGCGGTGTCTTCGTCTCCTGTCCGCGAGTGTTTCCATGCCTGCGTCTACCGCCCCGGCCCTGGCCGATGGTGTTCCGATTTCGCGTAACAGGCCGGTGCGTCCGAGCGCCGGACGTTTCTTGCTGCACGCGCTCGTCGCGGTATTCGGGCTCTACCTGCTGCTGCCGATTGCGCTGCTGCTGATCGGCTCGGTGGGCCAGTCGTGGACGAACACGCTGCTGCCGACCGGTTTCACCGGGCACTGGTTCGCCGACCTGGCCGGGAATCGCAGCTTTACCCGCGCATTCGGCGTGAGCCTGACGGTGGCGCTGGCGTGCTGCGCGCTCAACGCGCTGGTCGGCCTGCCGCTGGCCTATGCGCTGCATCACCGCGCGCAGGCCGGACGCGGCATGGCGACGCGCGTCGTGATGCTGATGCCGGTGGCCGTGCCCGCGCTGACGCTCGGCTTCGGCTACATCGCGATCTTCAGCGGCGACACGCTGCCGCTGATGATCGCGGCCCACGCGGTGCTGACGCTGCCGTACCTGCTGCAGACGCTGCTCAGCGATCTGCGCCACCTCGGGCTCGCGCGCCTCGAGGCCTGCGCGGCGACGCTCGGTGCGACGCCGCTGCGCCAGTTCTTCACGATCGTGCTGCCGAACCTGCGGCACAGCCTGTTTTCCGGCCTCGTGATGGTGGCCGCGCTGTCGATCGGCGAATTCCAGATCTCGAACCTGATCGCCGGCTTCCGCTACCGCAACTATCCGATCGTGCTGCTGCAGGCGTTCTACGGCGCGTCGGGGATGGCATGCGCGGCCACCGTCGTGCTGCTCGTCCTCGCCGTGCTGGCGACGCTCGTGTCGGTCGGCACCGTGCAACGTATGAAGTGAGTCCGTCATGAGTCTCGAGTTCGAACACGTCAGTTTCCAGTATCCCGGCGCGCGGCACGGCGTCGACGACGTCACGCTGTCCGCCGCGCAAGGCA